>NZ_JAVKEA010000089.1:0-20905 GCF_040221695.1 Coleofasciculus sp. E2-BRE-01
GACCAATGACCAATGACCAATGACCAATGACCAATGACCAATGACCAATGACCAATGACCAATGACCAATGACCAATGACCAATGACCAATGACCAATGACCAATGACCAATGACCAATGACCAATGACCAATGACTAACAACAATGCAAAACTTTCGGAATTATTACGAGATTTTAGGAGTTACCCCCGATGCATCCAATGATGAGATAAAAAAAGCATTTCGGCGACTCGCCCGTAAATATCACCCGGATGTAAATCCAGGGGATAAGACGGCTGAGGAACGGTTTAAGGATATTAACGAAGCCAACGAAGTTCTGTCTGATCCAAGCAGGCGATCGCAATATGATCAGGTTGGCAACTTCTTTAAGAAGAAAGGATTTACCCGTAAGGCGGCGAAAACCAGTCCAGTGAGAACCGCCTTCTCCCGTAATGGTCGGGGGCGTACTTCTAGCCAAGAAGTAGACTATAGTGAGTTTGGTGACTTTAACAGCTTTGTTGAACAACTTCTAGGACGCCGTCCGCCTCGTCCTGGTATGGGAACGGAACGGACAGGGGGGCGAGTTGAGTCCTCAGATTCGTTTCGCCCTGGAACCCGGAAAACAGCTTATAGAGCTAATTCCAGCGCCCAGCCGAAAAATGTAGAAGCGCGATTAACATTGCCATTAGAAAAAGCCTATACCGGGGGAATTGAGCGAATCCGTTTGGAAGATGGTCGATCCTTAGAAGTTGAATTACCCGGAAATATGGTCACAAATCAGCGAGTGCGCCTCAAGGGTCAGGGAATCGCTGGTGGAGATTTATTTTTAATTATTACAGTTGCGCCGCATCCGTTCTTCAAGCTGAGAGGGTCAGATATTATTTGCCAGTTACCTGTGACAGCAGCCGAAGCGGTATTAGGAACGCCTGTAGACGTACCAACTCTGGATGGGCGAGTGAAAATGAATATTCCGGCGGGGGTGCAATCTGGTCAACGATTACGCCTCGCGAATAAGGGGTATCCTCTGGAAGGGGAACGGGGTGATCAGTTAGTTGAAATTCAAATTGTGGTGCCGAAAACGCCAAGTCCCGAAGCGCGAGAACTGTATCAGAAATTGTTAGAAATTGAACGGTTTAATCCTCGGCGAGATTTGCCGATGTGAGGGAAAGGTAGAGGATAAGGGGAGAGCGATCGCGTCACCTTTGTCGGTCAGGTTGACGAAAGAAAACCCAACACCCTCGAAACAAAGATAAAACGCGGTAGGATAAGGAGTCAATCAATTTTATAGATTGCCGTGATCGAAACCGTATATATTGAAACTAGCATTTTGGGACACTTAACGGCTAGACCAACGGATAACCTGATTCTTGCAGCCAACATCAAAATTACACAAGACTGGTGGAATGATTTTAGGGGTTCATTCGTTCTTTATGCTTCAGAAGTGGTTGAGGATGAGGCAGCTAGGGGAGATCAGGAGATCGCCGCTCGAAGGTTAAATTTGTTACAATCGTTAATGCTTCTTGAACTGACAGAAGAGGCTCTATAGCTTGCCCAAGCATTCCTCAACCAAAGTAATCTTCCATCAAAGGCATCAAATGATGCGCTACATATAGCATTGGCAACAGTTTATGGATTGGACTATCTGTTAACATGGAACTGTCTCAAATTCAGCGCAAGCTATCACAAATTAGTTCTCAACTTGGGTATGTTTTACCCATCATTTGCACACCGTATGAGCTGATCGGATATGAGGAGGAGATTTAGGTATGTACAAAAATGAAATTCTGGAAGAAATTCACCAATATCGAGAAGAATATGCTCGCTCATTTCAATATGATTTGAAAGCTATTTTTAATGATTTGCAAAAAAAGCAAGCAGCTCACAAAGACAGACTGGTTAAACTTCCGATCAAACGCTGGTCGAACCAAAAAATCACCCGTTGCTAACGAGATATGGAGAGATTACAGTAATGCAGTAAAAGCAAGGCTTTTGGCGTGTGTGACTTGTGTATGCGCTATGGGTGACTTTTGCTTGATGTCGCTAAAATTGAGCAAAAGATTACTATCAGGTTATGGTTGAGCGATCGCTTCGACAAAGGACGAATGACAATCTCCACAGTTAACTTTTATTGTGTCCACCTACTTATTGAGGAGAGTCACGATGCAAATTACAATCGATATCCCTGATGAAATCACCGAGCAACTTACCGAAACACCCGATCAGTTGCAGCGTCACCTACTCGAACTCCTAATCATCGAAGCCTATCGCACCGAACGCATTACCCACTTTCAGGTTGGACAACTCCTCAAACTCCCCTCCCGTTGGGCAGTTGATGAATTTCTCAAAACCCACCAGGCTTACCTTCACTACAACCCAGACGATTTAGAAAGCGATCGCCAAACCCTGCATCAGTTAAGAACCAAGAAGTCACGACCTGATTAATGATCGGGAGTTTTTTAGTTGTACCACACAGGAAAACCAGATTGCTATTATTTATGTGTAGCGGTGAGGATAGTGAAATGACGATTGCGGAGGTTCGTGAGCTGGTGCAATATGTCACCAACGCTCATGGTGAAACAACGGGCGTATTAGTTCCTCTGAATGTTTGGGAAGAGCTTCTAAAATCGTTGCAGGCTTGTGCCGATGAGCTTGAACAAATTGATGAAGCAGAACCTAATGAGCAAATTCTAGCAGATTTGAAGGATTCCCTTCGTCATGTGAAAGCAGGGCAAACGTTCCCTATCTCTGAATTATGGGATGAAATTGATGTCTGAAAATTCGGCTGTTGAGGTTCGATTTACGTTGCCGTTTAAGCGTCGGCTGAAATCCCTCTCCAAGCGTTATCGTCAGATTCGTAAGGATATTCAACCCATAATTGATGAGCTTCAGGCTGGAAATTTTGTTGGCGCTCAGATTGCTGGGACAAACTATGTTGTTTTCAAGGTGCGGGCAAAGAATAGTGATATTCCCGCCGGCAAAAGTGGTGGGTATCGCTTGATTTATCAGTTAGTGTCGCCGCAATGTGTCTTGCTACTACTCATTTACGCCAAGTCTGATCAAGCCGATGTGGCGGCTGCAGAAATTGCATCTGCGATTGAAGAAGTCATGCAAGAACCTTAAATGTGTGATTGACTAAGTGAAACCGCGTTATTTTTTTAGTAAAACTATTATTAATTACCTTCTTTCCATTCTTCTCCACCGGGTAGTTTAACTAAACTTTCATCAATAATTGCTGGTAACATTTTTGCCGAATGTTTATAGGTTAAATCGAGCAACCTCTGAGCCGTGATAATTATCTGTGTTTTATCCACCAATTCTGAGAGTTGAAAGGAATTATAAGCACCCTCCATAACTTCCACACTCGCCGGACGAATTGCCGCCTCAATTGCCTCTTCTAAAAAAGGCTCCCATTCATCTTGTTTGATGTAGTAAGATGTTTTATTCGCTTTTAGATTTAATTTTTGAATTTGTCGAAGAGAATCGGAAATTGAAGCCACCCAGGAATTAGTTAAACGCTGCTCAATTTGGTTTTTAATCAAGTGAAGCAACAACCTGACTAGAAACGATTCGATATTACGGAGGATTGCTTGTTTACTCATCCCCTCTAATTCATCCACAATCACCAAAGCATCTGTATACCGTCCTTCTACGATGCTAGTTCTTAGGTCGATTAGTTCTTGAGTCATAATCCCACCTTTATAGATAGGCGCTGATACGCTGAATATAGCATTCAGTCCCTACACCTGCCCGGAGTTCAAACTCCGGGCTAATAGCTCAAGTCCATTAAAATGGACTAAAACTCTTATCCAATCGGGCAGCAACAGTTTCAACCCAAGGCAGGGATAATTGATTGGGTAGGGGTACGATAGTATCGTGCCGTGATCTAGCTCCAGAAAAGGATTAACTCAAGCGCTGGCGTAGCCACAATGCCAATAGAGGGAGAGCCAGTCGATAATTTTGCTCTGATCCATAAATCAAGCCTTTGTGTTGTAATCCCGCGATCGCGCCTTGGAGACTTCCCCCTCTGGATAGGTAATGTTTGTGAATATAATCGCGACTTTGGGGCTTGTCAGTCGGATCTAACGCTAGAGATTCCAACAGATGCGCCTGATTCGCCGGAAGCAGCATCAGTAATGACTCGAAAACCATGGATAGGTCGGATAAGAGCTCTTGAATTGCCTGCTGAATGTGGCGATCGCGAATTAATCCGTCAGCCACTCGCACCGATTGGAGGCGTCGCACCAGTGCGGAAGCATCGCCTAAATGCCCCTGTACCGCATTAACAAACAATTCCAAGGCTTGCGATCGCGGATCGAATGTCAACTCTTGGGTATGCAAGACTTCTTGCGCCCAAGCCGCTACCACATCATCAGCTAAGGGAGCTAGCTGCACAATTTCTAAACTATTCCCCAGTTCATCAGGATGAATGCTAATTTCTGCGATCGTTGCCACCAATACATAACTCACCTGAGTCTGACGCTCGATCTCTTGCTTCAAAAAATTTTCCCACACCCCATGGCGATCCCAAGAGCGAATGTGGGGGAAGCTTTCCAAAATCAGCACCACCCGTTCACCTGTAGATTCGGCTAATTCTTGTAGGAGTTCCAGTAATCCCTCAAATGCTTTCCATTGCTGCTCTTGACTCTTTGCCCGAACAGGTTTGAGCTGTGCTCTACCTCGTCCGTTATCGTTGAGGACAAATAATTCAGCCGCCTTGTGTTCAATCCACTCTTGCATGAGAGCGTGAGCCGTTGCACTTAGAAACGTCTGATTGATGCTCTCGCACAGCAATTGCACGAAGCGCTGACCATCAGTAACCCGTATACAGTCAACTTCCAAGATTTTCACACCAACTTCCCGAGCCGCCCGTCGTACCAGACTCCGCCGTCCACTTCCCGGTACTCCTACAATCAACAGGTTGCCCTCATGGGCTAAAACCTGAGTAATTCGCTGGAATTGCGCTTGCCGTCCAACCAATTGAAACGGTGTTGATACATCCAAAATGGTCACGGTTTTAGTGTCCTGATCGCAAGAGTAGACAGGTTCCGACGGTACGCCTTCACTCCTTCGGCAGCCGCCAACGGTATTCGGCGACTCAGGGCTGAGGTTAAGTATTGATTTGCCACGAATCGGTTCTTTAATCCGGCTATTGCATGTTTTATCATGTCGCTCCCAAGCTCAAACCAAGCCGTTGGTGTGGTATGAGTCTATCGTCTGTATTGACACTTTTCAATAGTGTCAGCCTTTTTTAGCACTATTAAAACGTGCTATAAATGTTTTAGCACCTTTTCACCGGAAAGCATAGCCGTGTTAGCAGCCTGCCTATTCGCCACTATTCTGGGCGGATTTTTCAGCATCATCTTAAAAAAGACGCTAGCACGGCATCATCAGACCTTAAAAAGCAGCGAGGTTGAGAAATTCAATACCCCATGAGTACATTGACGATTGCCTGGATCGCACTACCGATGTTTGTGGGGTTCAGCATTTATCTGTTCCCCAAACTTGACCGATATCTGGCATTGGGCGTTTCCCTAGCTTCGGTTGGCTATGCGTTGCAGTTATTATTTGTGGCTCAATCGCCCTTAACCCTGCAATTATTGGATAGTTTCGGCGTCACCTTAATCGCTGACCAATTGAGCGGTTTTTTTATATTGACCAATGCCCTAGTAGCAACCGCCGTTATTCTCTATTGTTGGCACACGAATAAGTCAGCTTTCTTTTATACACAGACGATTATTTTACATGGCAGTGTTAATGCCGCCTTTCTCTGTGCCGATCTCATCAGCTTATACGTATCGTTAGAAGTCATTAGTATTGCCGCATTTCTGTTAATTGCCTATTCCCGAACCAATCGTTCGATTTGGGTGGCTTTACGTTATATGTTTGTCGGCAATGTGGCAATGCTGTTTTATCTGGTGGGTGCGGTGTTGGTGTATCAGGCGAATTATTCCTTTGCTTATGAGGGGTTGAGTAATGCACCCATTGAGGCAATTGCCCTGATCGTTCTGGGACTGTTGAGTAAAGGGGGTATCTTTGTATCGGGATTGTGGTTACCCTTGACCCACTCGGAATCCGAGACACCCGTATCTGCACTGCTATCGGGGGTGGTGGTGAAAACAGGCGTGTTTCCCCTGGTGCGCTTTGCCTTGATGGTGGAGGCGATCGATCCCATTATCAGACTTTTCGGTGTGGGAACTGCACTGCTGGGAGTCGGGTATGCCGTCTTTGAAAGAGATACCAAACGCACGCTAGCGTTTAGCACCGTTTCCCAATTAGGCTGGATACTCGCTGCACCAGAAGTTGGTGGTTTTTTTGCCCTAGCCCATGGATTGGCGAAATCAACGCTGTTTTTGATCGCGGGTAACTTACCCAGCCGAAACTTTAAGGAACTTAAAGAGCAGCCCATGCATACTGGACTCTGGATTGCCCTAGTCATGGCTAGCCTCTCAATTTCTGGCTTTCCCTTGTTCGTCGGCTTTGGCGCAAAGGTACTAACGTTGAAAAACGTCCTACCTTGGCAAGAGATACTCATGAACCTGGGGGCGGTGGGAACCGCGATTGTTTATGCCAAATTCATCCTTCTGCCCCATGGGAAAGGGAAGCCTGTTCGAGCCAGTTTCTGGACTCCAATCCTACTACTGCTCAGTGCGCTGATTGCCGCAAGCGGGATGTATTTAGAAGGATACACCCTAGCAAATATCACCAAAAACCTGGCAATCATCGCCGTTGGCTGGTTGGCATATTTTTTGATTTTTAAACGAGTGGTATTCAAACTCCCCCGTATGCTTGAGCAATTGGAGCATCTGATTGGATTCATGGGGGTGATGAGTCTAGCGTTGATTCTTCTATTCAAGATGGTATTGGCATGAGGGAGATGGGGGAGATGGGGGAGATGAGGGAGATGAGGGAGATAGGGGAGATAGGGGAGATGGGGGAGATGAGGGAGATGTGCCATGGTGCGTCTGGAAAATGAGGAGATAGGGTCAATATGGAAGAACGGAAAAAAAGGAAAGAACTGGTTAAAAGTCATGAAGATTTAGCTGTGTATCAAATGGCATTTGACGTGGCAATGAAAATCTTTGAACTTTCTAAACGGTTTCCTGTAGAAGAACGCTATTCATTAACTGATCAGATTCGTCGTTCTTCACGTTCTGTTTGTGCTGTTTGTGCTAATCTGGCAGAAGCATGGAGGAAACGTCGCTATGAGGCGGCTTTTGTTGCCAAATTGAATGATAGTGAAGCTGAATCGGCTGAAACTCAAGTCTGGATAAAGTTTGCTGTCAAATGTCAGTATTTAGATTTAGAACAAGGAAGAGAACTCTATGGGACTTATAATCAAGTTCTCAGTGGTTTAGTACATTTAATTAACAATTCCCATCATTGGATTATTAACAAATCCAAATAACTCCTCATCTTCCCCATCTTCCTCATCTTCCTCACCTTCCTCACCTTCCTCACCTTCCTCATCTTCCCCATCTTCCCCAGCTCCCCCAGCTCCCCCAGCTTCCCCTGCTTCCCCTGCTCCCCCAGCTTCCCCTGCTCCAATCAATCCGTTGCTGTGGCATGAGTCTATAATTGGCATTGACACTTTCCAATAGTGTCAGCCTTGGTTAGCACTATTAAAACGTGCTATATATGTTTTAGCACCTTTTTCCAGGACAGCATACCCGTGTTAGAAGCCTGCATATTTGCCACCATCCTGTGCGGATTTTTCGGCATCATCCTGAAAAAAAACCTGGTGATGAAGATCATCTCCATGGATGTGATGAGTACGGGGGTTATTGCCTATTACGTGCTGATCGCATCCAGAAAAGGAGAAGCCTTATTCACACCGATTATTCCCGTCGAAAATGGGATTATTTCCCACGTCGAAAATGGCGCTTACTCTGATCCAGTTCCCCAAGCGGTGATCTTAACCGCGATTGTGATCGGCTTTTCGATTCAAGCTCTGATGCTAGTCGGTGTGATGAAGCTAGCACGGGATCATCCCACCTTAGAAAGCAGCGAGATTGAGAAGCAAAATACCCCATGAGTACATTGACGATTGTCTGGATAGCACTACCGCTATTTGTGGGGTTCAGCATTTATCTGTTCCCTAAACTTGACCGCTATCTCGCACTGGGCGTCGCCCTGGTTTCGGCTGGATATGCATCGCAGTTATTTATGGCTAAATCGCCATTAACCCTGCAATTATTGGATAGTTTCGGTGTCACCTTAATCGCTGACCAATTGAGCGGTTTTTTTATATTCACCAATGCTCTAGTTACAACCGCCGTTATCCTCTATTGTTGGCACACCAATAAGACGGCTTTTTTTTATACACAGATGATTATTTTACATGGCAGTGTCAATGCCGCCTTTGTCTGTGCCGATTTCATCAGCTTATACGTGGCGTTAGAAGTCATTAGTATTGCCGCATTTCTGTTAATTGCCTATCCCCGAACGAACCGTTCGATTTGGGTGGGGTTACGCTATCTGTTGATCAGCAACGTAGCAATGCTGTTTTATCTGATGGGTGCGGGGTTGGTGTATCAGGCGAATTATTCATTTGCTTATGAGGGGTTAAGCAATGCTCCCATCGAGGCAATTGCCCTGATTTTTCTGGGACTGTTGAGTAAGGGGGGTATCTTTGTATCGGGATTGTGGTTACCCTTAACCCACTCGGAATCCGAGACACCGGTGTCGGCGTTGCTATCGGGGGTTGTGGTAAAAGCTGGGGTGTTTCCCCTGATGCGCTTTGCTTTGATGGTGCCAGAGATTGATCCCATTGTCAGAATCTTCGGCGTAGGCACAGCGGTGCTAGGAGTCGGTTATGCCGTCTTTGAAAAAGATACCAAGCGAATGTTGGCATTTCACACGATTTCGCAGTTAGGCTTTGTCCTAGCAGCACCCGAAGTCGGTGGTTTTTATGGGCTAACCCACGGGTTAGTCAAATCAGCGCTGTTCTTAATCGCGGGAACCTTACCCAGCCGTAACCTCAAAGAACTACACCATAAGCCGATTAATACCTCAATTTGGATTGCTTTAGTTATCGCTAGTTTCTCTATCTCAGGTTTTCCCCTATTGTCTGGCTTTGGGGCGAAGGTTTTGACGATGAAAAATCTTTTGCCCTGGCAAGTGATTGGCATGAATATTGCGGCTTTGGGAACAGCAATATCCTTTGCCAAATTCATTTTCTTGCCTCACGATTCACAAGGAGAGGGAAATGTCAAGCCCAGTTTCTGGTTAGCCATGATTATATTAATTGGGGGTTTAATTTTAGCAAATGCTGTGTATTACGAGGCGTATACGGTTAAGAATATCGTGAAACCCCTAGTCACTATCGCACTTGGATGGTTGGCATATTTTTTGATTTTCAAACGACTTGCCATCAAACTCCCTCGTATGCTTGAGCAATTCGATCATCTGATTGGGCTGATGAGTTTAATGTTGCTGCTGCTGTTTGGGATGGTATTCGCTTAATCTCAAACTCTTACAAATGACCAATGACCAATGACCAATGACCAATGACCAATGACAAAATATGATTGGACATCTGAATTTGATATTGCGATTAACCATCTGGTTTTTGCTCACCGCTAGTCTGAGTGTACCAAATATCATCATTGGCATCGCCATTGCCTTTCTCTTGCCGGGACGCCCCAAAACTCCGGAATCCTTAAAGGATTGGTTGCGGGTGCTGGGGGAGGTACTTGTGGCGATTCCCCAGGCGTATTTTGAGGCATTTGAAATTATGTTCCGTCCTCATAAGTACGAAGATGTAATTCTGGAACGAGTCAAACCCCAGCGTACACCTGGACTAATTTTTCTCGATATATTTTTAATTACGTTTACACCCAAAACCATTGTTTTAAAATACCACGAGGAAGGGTCGTATGAAGTCCACAGAATTAGCCGGAGAAGACGAACATGAATTTGATTTTAATTAGCATGATTTTGGCGCTACTTATCCCCATGTATGAGGCATGGCAGGATGATGATATTTGGCAAAAAATGTTGGCATTTGCCAGTATTGCTACCAAAACCTCAATTATGATTCTGGTTGTTTCTGTCATACGGGATGACTGGATGATCGGAGTCGTAGGGGTGATTATTCTAAGTGTGGGAAATGCCGGATTAATGTTGTTGGCACATATCCTGAAACGCATGAGTGATTTAGCAGAAGAGTCCTATTATGATCAACGTGCTTAGTTATATCTGTATCGGGTTAGGAATTGTCTTCTGGTTTTGGGGAACTTTTCCCTTGATTGGTCACCGATCGGTATTATTCAAACTGCATACTCTTTCGGTGGCAGATACTCTTGGCTCAATGAGTATTATCGTCGGATTGTTGCTAAAAATACCCAGTGAGTGGCCCCTACTGATTCTTGCCATTATTTCGTTGGCGATTTGGAATACGGTGCTGGGGTATGTGTTGGCGTACTGTTCAAGTAGTGGGGAGGAATTAGACTATGAATCAGAGTGATCTCTATGTGATTATCGCTCTGCTGCCTTTGGCTTCTTGTATGTTAGTTTTTCAGGTGAATCCTTACCATGCTTTGGTAATTCGGGGCATTTTGGGAGCAGTGGCGGCATTAGTTTATGCAGTGTTGGGAGCGGCAGATGTGGCGTTGACCGAAGCTTTGGTGGGTACTATGCTGGCGATTACGCTGTATGCGGTGGCGGTGCGTTCATCCTTAACCCTGCGTCTGGGTGTACTTGAAGACGGTGGCGCTTTAGCGCCGACTACGAACGATGAGAGCCATCATTTTGGGCAACTGATGGATGATTTACGCACCATTTTTCGCAAACATTATATGCGTGTAGAGGTAGTCCCGTACACGGATCAGCAGGCGTTGCATCGGGCGCTGATGGAGAAAGAAGTTCATGCCACCTGTACGCGATCGCACTTATCAGAACTGGAGCCTCAAGACCCGACAGTACCTGAGTCTGAGACGCCATCTTATCACACCGCGACTCGGGTTCAACGTCTCTATGACATCATACGAACCGAACTGTCGTCACCCGCGACACATTTAACCTATATCAATACACCAGATTCAGGGGAGAAACATTAATGAAATGGGTTTACATTGCAGCGGGGATAGCGCTGTACGTCATATTCCTGATCACGCCCAATATGTCCAATTCGGCACCGGATTTGTCGGATATCTCTATCGTCGAAGCCGTTGTAGAAGACAGTGGCGTGTCCAATGTGGTTTCGGGTATCATTTTCCGGAATCGGTTGTATGACACGATCTTTGAAGTGGTGGTATTTACGATCGCGATTATGGGTGTGCGGTTTCTGCTGGCGGATGAAAAGCCGTTCTGCACCGTCTATCAATTTACCGATCAACCCTCGATGATTTTGGCGCGTCTGGGAGCAACTATTTCCGCCTTGGTGGGTATCGAACTCGCGATTCGGGGACATCTTAGCCCTGGTGGTGGATTTGCCGCTGGGGTAGCTGGGGGAACCGCGATCGGTTTGGTGGCGATTACTTCATCAACGGAGTGGATGCAGGACATCTATAAGCGTTGGCACGCCTCTAGATGGGAGAAGGTTTCGGTGCTGGTTTTCATTGTCCTGGCAGTGGTCACGCTAGTTGGAGGCGAGTTACCCCACGGAGAGTTAGGCAAACTGCTCAGTGGCGGGATTATTCCCCTGCTCAATATCCTTGTCGCCGTAAAAGTCGCCTTGGGTTCCTGGGCAGCTATTTTAGTTTTTGTTCATTATCGGGGATTGTTGTGATAAGCTGTTCGGCATTTAAATTGGGATACCTCAATCGCTCAATCCCTTGATGAGTCAGTGTTTTTCTTCACTATTGCCTATGACACACCGAGCGAAGTCGAGGTGTTGCCTATTGCACGAAAGCCTAGCGCGTAGCGCTATATTTGAGCGAGAAACAGTGGGTCAATCCGCTTGGGAAAGTTCGTATGGTGAAAGATAGATTCCATGATGTTGTTAGAACTGCTCTAGAAAAGGAAAACTGGAAAATTACGGCTGATCCTTACGAAGTTAGTATCGACGATGTGGATTTTGAGATTGATTTGGCAGCGGAGCAATTGTTAGCAGCAGAACGAGAAAATCAGAAAATTGCTGTAGAAGTAAAAAGCTTTATCAGCACGTCCAATGTTTCAGATTTTCATACGGCATTGGGTCAATTTCTAAACTACCGAGATGCACTAGCAAGGATTGAACCCGATCGCCAACTTTATCTAGCTGTGCGAGAGCCAATTTATGAAAGTTTCTTCCAGCGACGCTTCATTATGGCAGCAGTTGAGCGGTATCAAGTCCGATTGGTGATTTACGATGTGAAAAAGGAGGTGATAGTGCAATGGCTGTAGAGCAATATCGCCAGTATATCCGACATCTTCTTTCCGAACGTGCCGAGCGTGCTGCGCGGCAAAGAACTGCCCCGGAATATGAAGTCCAAACTGTTTTTGATACACAGCAGGATCACTATCAACTACTGTATGTTGGTTGGCGTGGGAATAAACGTGATTTTGGCTGTATTCTGCATGTTGATATCAAGGGTGGAAAAGTTTGGATTCAGCATGATGGTACAGAAGAAGGTTTTGCCAACCGATTAGTCGCTATGGGAGTACCCAAACAAGATATCGTTTTGGCTTTCCATGAACCTGAAGTGCGTCAGTTTACAGGTTTTGGTACAGGTGAAGCGATCGCCGATTAATCCAAGTTATATCATGTCCGCCTAAACAGTCATCGTTCCCTTTTCCCCTGCTATCTGCCTTGGAGCTTGCCAACTAAGGAACTATCCAGTCGTTGAATACGCTCCAGATATAGCTGGGTGAGTTCTAGGGGAGAAATCACCTTATCGCGAATTAGCCGCGCCTGCTCCAATGCTGGGGTAAATGCCAGATCAATAGAATTCATGATGATTCATCGGTTACTTTTCGTCGCATCGCTTTGATCTGCGATCGCCTATTTTTGCTATCCAGACGTTTCCGTTGGGAACTTCGAGTGGGCTTGCTCCTTTTACGGCGTTTGGGAAGCGCGATCGCACTCTTAATCAACTCTCGCAATCGCAGCCGCGCTTCTTCCCGATTCTGCTGTTGGCTGCGGTGTTTTTGGGCTTTGATGATAATCACCCCGTCTTTGCTAATACGCTGATCGGAACGTTTCAGCAGCCGCTCCTTGTAGCGATCGGGCAGTGAGGAAGCCTGGATGTCAAAGCGCAGGTGAATGGCACTCGCCACTTTATTTACATTTTGCCCCCCTGCCCCTTGAGAGCGCATCGCACTCATGTCAATCTCATCCTCTGGAATACTCACAGTATTAGAAATTTGTAGCATAATTTAACAATTGCTTAGAGATGAGTTACATCAGTATTTGAGCAGATTTTACCCAGGTTTGCCTTTACTGATTATCGTCTAGCAGACCGAGTTGTCACCCAAACAAGCCGATGGATCGATTGAATTTCAAGGTATTCCAGCAATTTTGGACGATCGCAAAGTCTTATTGGTTAGGGGATGAGAAATGGCTTGCCAGAGGGTTACTCCTGAGTGTGGTGCTGTTTCTGCTAGCCTATACGGGATTGAGTGTCCTACTCAATAACAAGCGAGGGGTATTAATCTCAGCCCTTTCCGCCCAAGATGAAGCCCGCTTCTGGCAAACCGTGATTATTTTCATCGGCGTGTTGGTGATCTATGCACCTCTATTGGCGGGCTATACCTATCTGCGTGATCGCCTCAGCCTGCAATGGCGCAAATGGCTCACCCATCGATTCGTGGATAACTATTTTCGCGATCGCGCCTATTACAACCTGCATATTGGTACAACCGAGATTGATAACCCAGATCAGCGGATTGCCGAGGATGTCAGGAGTTTTACCCAAGAGTCTCTCACCTTCTTACTGGTGTTGGTGGAGTCGGTGCTGTCGGTGATTGCGTTTAGCAGTGTACTCTGGGGCATTTCTAAACCCCTAGTGTTTTTTCTGGTGCTGTATGCTCTAATCGGAACGCTGGTGACGACGTTCGTATTTGGTAAGCCCCTGGTGCGACTCAACTTTGAACAACTCAAGCGGGAAGCGAATCTCCGGTTTAGCTTAGTACGAATTCGGGAAAATGCCGAAGCGATCGCGTTTTACCAGGGGGAGGAGCAGGAGTCGAATCAGGTTAAGCAGCGGTTTTTTGATGTCTTTGAGAATGTCAAACGGCTGCTGGTTTGGGAGTTGAATTTAAATATTCTCACCAATGCCTATGAGTTCATCCCCTTTATCCTACCTGCCCTAGTGGTTGCCCCGGCGATTTTTGCAGGAGTTATGGAGGTGGGTAAAGTGTCTGAGGCGCAGGGAGCCTTTATCCGCGTCTTCTTCTCCCTCAATGTTGTGGTTGCTCGTTTCCAGCAATTAACCACCTTTGGCGCTGGAATTAACCGTCTCTATACCTTTGCCGAGTTTTTAGAACAGACAGAAGCAACCCAGGTATCGGATGAGCAGAAGCCACAGATTCAGAGGGTTGAGGCAGAGCGGCTGGCAGTTGAACACCTGAGCCTGCAAACTCCTAATTATCAACGGACGTTGGTGGAAGATTTGTCAATAGAGTTACCGACTGGAGAAGGGCTTTTAGTCATGGGACCCAGTGGTTGTGGCAAGAGTTCACTGCTAAGAGCGATCGCGGGATTATGGGATTCTGGTAAGGGTACGATTATTCGTCCTGAAGCTGATCAGATTCTATTTTTGCCCCAGCGTCCTTACATGGTACTGGGTACTCTCCGCGATCAATTACTCTATCCTAACACCGACATTGAAGTTGAGGAGCAACAGTTGCAGCAAGTTTTAGAGCAGGTGAATTTAGCGGGTTTAGATGAACGATTTGGCGGGTTTGATGCCGAACAGGATTGGGCAGATGTCCTCTCTTTGGGCGAACAACAACGGCTAACCTTTGCCCGGTTGCTGCTGAACCAACCCAAGTACGCTATTCTGGACGAAGCAACCAGTGCTTTGGATCTGGGGAATGAGGAACGGTTATATCACCATTTGCAGGCGAAAGGGACTACTTTTTTGAGTGTGGGGCATCGCTCGACGTTGGCAAATTACCATCAGTCTTTGCTGGAACTTTCTCAGGACAAAACCTGGCAGATCAAAGAACCGCTGACTTTGGTTAAAGAATAATCGGAGTTGTTTGAATTTTGATAAATAAATCAATAAAAAATGAATAAAAACTTGCCAAAATTATCAAGCCGTTGGATAAAGAAGAGTTTGAACATCCAAATTTAATCTTGTCCATTCTAGGAAACCGGATTGAGTAAGTACCTGGACATAAATTCTGTACACTGTACTAATAAATGTTAATAAGCCTCAAACCCTTACTTTGAAACAACGACTAGATACCTTATTAGTAGACCTTAACTTATGTGAATCCCGACAACAGGCACAACGGCTGATTCGGGCGGGAGAAGTGCGGGTTAATCAACAGCTTGTGGATAAACCGGGAACTGAAATAGAGACAACCGCCGAGATTAAAATCAAAGAAAAATCCCCTTATGTTTCTAGAGGTGGGGAAAAGTTAGTCAAAGCCTTAGACGAGTTTGGTATAGCGGTAGCCGGACGTATTTGCTTAGATGGCGGTATTTCCACGGGAGGCTTTACCGACTGCTTACTGCAAAAGGGGGCAAAACGGGTTTACGGTGTTGATGTGGGGTATGGACAAGTTGCTTGGACATTGCGAAATGATGACCGGGTGATTTTGAAGGAACGCACGAATTTACGTTATTTGCAACCTGCTGATTTATATGGAGAACCCCTCGGAATAGACGAGGAGGATAAGGAGGAGATTTATCCAGATTTAGGGGTTGTCGATGTCTCGTTTATTTCCCTGACAAAAATCCTAGAAGCCTTATGGAACCTGCTACAAACGCCGCGTGAGGTGGTGTTACTGGTGAAGCCACAGTTTGAAGTGGGACGAGAACGGGTTGGCAAAAAGGGCGTAGTGCGCGATCCTAAGGATCAGGCTGGCGCGATCGCAAAAATTTTACCAGCCGCCCAGAATTTAGGTTGGGTCTATCAAGGCTTAACGTGGTCACCTATTACGGGTCCTGCGGGTAATATTGAATATCTGCTCTGGCTAGGAATGGATAGTCAAATTCAGAGTCCTGATTTAAGTGAAATTCAAGACATCACTCAATTGGCTACCACTTACTTTCGAGAGAAACAATGAACTAAGATTCCCTGGGTTGGTAGTCGCAACAGTTATCACAAGGACCTAACGGATTCACCGCACAGCGGATATAAGCCGAACGAGCATTAAATCGACAGGTAATATCACCAATTAAATAACCAACCCCTTCCAGATAATATTGATCAGGCGGTAATGGATTTCTTGGCAGTACCCTAGCCGTTGTTGATGCTTGAATCGAGTTTCTTAACCGGATTTGCGCTTGTTCCTTTGCTCTATGCATCACCCATATCGAAAGCAGTGGGGGGGTCAAACCCAAGACAAACACAATAATTGTCTCGAACATGGTTTTTCCTCCCAGGTGACTCTACTCAACCTCGTAATCCCCCACTATACCTAATTAGAACTTGCTGCACAACTCCCAAACTTTATTTACAGAGGGTTTTCTTCTAGGAAATGGCGTAGCATCCTTCATAAGTATGGCATCACCTTGCTCACCGAAAATGTACCCTTGCTCCCCCAGCTCCCCCTTCCCACAACACTTATTCAGCAGCCCCTAATTAGGGCTTGTGGGGGAGGATATCAACTCACCATCTGATAGACTGACTCCTCAATTCGCTCCTGAATGTCCGGCATATTCTCAAAACCGCGTACAATTTCTCTCATTCGCACCTGCTTAGCTTGGAGCGCTGTTTGTAACAGTTTCATGGCTTCCTTTGGCTTACCGCACCCGCAAAAAAATAAATCAGCGGCAAAATAACCATGTTCGGGCCAGGTATGGATGGCAATATGAGACTCCGCCAATGTCGCTGTCGCCGTGACTCCGTGGGGACTAAACTGGTGTACACATAAATCAATTAGAGTGCCTTCTCCAACAGAAATCGCATCAATTAAGGCGCGGCGAATTCCCTCAGGATCATTGAGAAGGTCTTCAGGCGCTTCCCATGCGTCAACGACCAGATGAGTTCCCACTTGTTTCATTCTACTTGATTTACTCCACCCAATAAGATTTCAAAGACTCTATTTATAGCATAGACTTAATTCAGTCCTCAACTCATTAGAGATTTAACCCGATTTAGTATCAATGGCACTCTTTTGTTCCTTAGCACAGCATGGCGTAAATTTACCAACCCTTCAAATCAGTTGTACCTCGGCATGACAACAGAAGTTTGACAGACGCCAGATATTGCGTCTATACATGACTCCTGACTTCTGGCTAGGGGGACTATTCGCTACAGTCAAGCCGCTCTATCCAACTTCATCTATTGATTAGGGTAACAAATAAATTATCCCTTGGAGCAAATAACCCCGATTTCCGAGATCATTGAACTTGGTTCTATGCCGCCCAATAATTTTGCTTTAAAACGCCCATCACAATCTACTCCTAAAATCATCCCTCTTAAGCATGACCTGCTTAAGTTATAAATGGAGCAAACCTTCCCCACATTTCTCTACTTAATTATCTCTCAACCTAGAGTCGTTGACAATCTCATTAGGAGAGAAAATCTCTCATAAAGCACCAGGAAAGTTATGAACTCCAGTTAGACCTGAAAGTTGATCGCTAACCTGCTACCCTAAGTTTGGGGTCTTATTTGACTCAATGGCGACGTGATGATAGTCAACTATCCCACACTCACCTTAGGGAGAGAACACGGCTGGCGGGAAACCGAAAGTCTTGTTGACCCGCCTAAGTTCCTAACCACTGGAACTAAGGTATTGGGATCATGACATCCACAAATGTGTACCCGTTGACAATTCTATCGTCTGAAGTTAAACCCTTTAAGGTGGATGCCAGGTTTTGCTAACCAGAAAACTGCGATGAATTCTATATTTTCACCCATTCAAAAAGTTCTAATCACATGGTTGCTGGTGTTAGTAACAGGTTGGGTTACGCTGAGTGCGCTGAGTTATGTGGGCGAAATCATTAGTATTTTGCTCACGGCATCTCTAATTGCATTTTTGCTCAACTATGCCGTTCGGGTACTGCGACCCTTCTTACCTCGAACAGTGGCGGCGATTTTGGTTTATTTAGTCGCGGCGGTTTTTGTTGTCTTCATTGCCCTCACCCTAGCACCACCCGTATTTAATCAAGGACGGCAATTAGTGACTCGGTTCCCCGAATTACTCGAACAAGGTCAACAGCAATTGGTGGACTTTCAAGCGTGGAGTATGGAACATAATTTGCCCTTTGATGTGCGAATTTTAGGGTCTCAAATGTTGGCACGTATTCAAGCTCAAGCCGAAGCGATCGCGTCAACGGGTTTGGGCTTAGTTGTGGGGACATTTAGCTGGTTTATCGACTTCATTTTAGTCCTCGTCCTTTCGTTTTATATGCTCATTGATGGTGAACGACTATGGCGCGGTATTACCAGTATTGTCTCTACCAAAATCCGTTATGGATTAACTCAAGCACTGCAACGCAATCTTCAGCGGTTTGTATCGGGTCAACTCTTGCTGGGGTTATTTATGGCAACAACATTAACCTTGGGCTTCCGTTTATTACAAGTGCCGTTTTTTCTGCTGTTTGCTGTTTTTATCGGCTTTATGGAGATTATTCCCTTTGTTGGTGCCACTCTGGGAATTGCTACCGTGGTCATTGTTGTCGCCTTTATTGATTGGTGGTTAGCCTTGGAAGTCTTGGGATTATCTGTTGCCTTGCAACAGGTGAAAGATAATATAATTGCTCCCCGAATTATGGGCAATTTAACGGGTTTATCGCCCGTGATTATTCTAACGTCTCTGTTATTGGGGGCTAAAATTGGCGGAATCTTGGGCGTCATTCTGGCGATTCCGGTGACGGGTGTGGTGAAAAGTTTGGCGGAAATTGTACTTGACCCCACGTTACCGCCTCAGACGGGAGATTTTTTCTCCAATCCTTTGAATGAAAAAAAATCCCAGAATACTTTGGCTATCGCTGCTAATACTGATGCTGATTCTGATAGTTCTAGTCAAGACACTCAGGGAATGGAACAATCAGAGACAATTTAAGCACGCTCCTTAAGCCCTCAACTAAAGTTGGGGCTAAAAGCTTAAACCCGTTAAAACGGGTTCAAAGACTTACCGATTAAGGTGAATAGCACTGAAATAATATGAGTTCGTAGTCGGCACTTTAGTGCCTCAAGCGCTAAAGCGCTCACTACAAACGCTTAAGTCAGTGACATTCTTCTTAAGGTCAGCGACATTCTCCTTAACCTATTTAGAGCGAACAACCTCTATACTAACGGGGTCAAGATAGGATCTCAGCATAAACCATGTCCTACCAGCGAGAAAAACAAGTTGCCATCCAAGCTGTAACGGCTGCGGCTCAATTATGTGAACAAGTGCGTCAGGAAGAGGGTTCCTTAACCCTAACCAAACCCGATCGCTCTCCGGTGACTGTGGCTGATTTTGGCACACAAGCGGTTATATGTCGGGTATTAGCCGAGGCGTTTCCGGGTGATTCCATCGTGGGTGAGGAAAACTCTAGCTTGTTGCGACAACCAGCGATGACCCAACAGTTGACAGGGGTAACTCATTATGTTAAATCCCAGATTGCTGAGGCGACACCGGAAACGATTATTACCTGGATTGATCGGGGTACGGGTCAAGTGGCAGATCGCTATTGGACACTTGATCCGATTGATGGGACAAAAGGTTATGTCCGGGGTGACAATTACGCGATCGCCTTAGCGTTAATTGAAGACGGGGAGGTGAAACTGGGGGTGTTAGGATGTCCGGCGATTCCGATTCATCCCCATCAACCGGATGGCGATCGCGGCGTTCTGTTTGTCGGTGTAAAAGGACAAGGGACAACCTTAATCCCCCTCGCCGGAGGTCAACCTCAGACGATCCGTGTCAATGACTGCGATCGCATTGAGTCGCTTCGATTAGTCAAAAGTGTAGAATCGTCTCATGGGAACCCCGAATTGCAAGCGGCTATCACTCAATCCCTAGGTTTTACAACCCCCTCCCTCCAGATTGATTCCATGGTCAAATACGGCATTATTGCACGAGGGGAAGCCGATCTCTACATCCGCTTACCGTTTCCCCTAGAGTCCTCCAAACGGCAAAATATATGGGATCATGCGGCTGGTGTGGTTATCTTGGAAGAAGCTGGGGGACGAGTCACCGATATGTATGGTAAACCCTTAGACTTTGCCTGTGGAACTAAGCTGTTCAACAATCAGGGGATTATTGCCAGTAACGGGGCGATTCATGATGCGGTGTTAGCCGTCGTAGCCCAGGAGATTCAAGCCTCTGAGACATCCAAATTCATACCCTAATCTAACCTAAGAAGGCTTCAGGACTCAAGGGGCGGGTAAGACAGCTAAAAAGGAGACAGGGTGTAGGGTGTGGGGTATGGGGTGTGGGGTATGGGGTGTGGGGAAATTCACTCCTGTTTACAATCTCTTGTACGGTAAGCTTTTTTCTTCACTATTGCCTATTGCCTATTGCCTATTGCATAGCGCGTAGCGCTATATATGTCAAACGTACACCAAGCTACCCAGGATTGGGGTACGACTTGACATGCTGCAATTTGACGTGCGGAGTCGGGGGTTCAAGGTTAGCCTAACAGCAAGCCGTGTATTTCATCGTACATGTAATATCTCTGTATTACTATAGTTTTGTGTAATTATCGTTATAATCAGAGCAAAATAAGGCTGAGTCCTTATATAATACCCAATAAAGATATGTAAGGATTCAGGGGTCGTGGAAATCCGATGAAGGGGGAAGGCTTCGCCTGGTTTTGGCTATGATGTCGAGTACAGCAGTTTGGCAGAGGCTCCCGGCTTGCCCCTTTTGCTCCGGCACGGGGAGAACTACCTGAGTAG
>NZ_JAVKEA010000090.1:0-27992 GCF_040221695.1 Coleofasciculus sp. E2-BRE-01
GACCAATGACCAATGACCAATGACCAATGACCAATGACCAATGACCAATGACCAATGACCAATGACCAATGACCAATGACCAATGACCAATGACCAATGACCAATGACCAATGACCAATGACCAATGACCAATGACTAAAACCCATGCTAGTACCACTTACCCGCCAGAGCTTTGAGCAACTCATTCCGGTAATTGCCACAAGTTCCCAGTATGCTTACTACTGGGGAAAATTCCCCGACTTTTTGAAGCGATTACTGATTTCGGTTGTTGCTGTTGTCGTCGTCTTGCTCTTAAAATTCCTTTTGGGTGATGGGTTTGATCCCTTGCTCTTTCTCTTAGGTATTATCGCCGGGTTGTATTGGTTTTGGAGTCCTGTCTACTGGGCAAGTCGGCGTAATATTGAGATACGCCGCTATAAATATAGTGGCTTCTGGCAAGGTCGAGTCTTGGATGTCTTCGTCACTGAAGAATTAATTGGGACTGAAGAAAATGTCAACAATCGGGGCGAGTTGGTGATTGTGGAAAATCGGGAGCGACGCCTGAATGTAGAAGTCGGTGACGAGAGCGGATTTACCACACTGCTACAAGTCCCTCTGCGCCGCACTCACAAAGGTATTGTTCCCGGTCAAATTGCCCAGATGGTGGTGATGTCGAATCAGCCGGATTTATCCCGTATTGCCACCAATAGTGATATTTATATTCCTCGCTTGAATATCTGGGTAAGTGACTATCCTTACGTACAGCGCACTGTGTTTAATCAGGTTAGTCGCCAGTTAACTCAACCTGAAGAGGATGATTATCCAGCTAACCGTGTGGTCAAAACTCGGCGTCGTCGGCGTTGAGGAGATGGGGAAGCAGGGGAAGCTTGTAGAGACGTTCCGGTGGAACGTCTGGAAGCGGGGGAAGCGGGGGAGATTTTAGCTGTTCCATGATTTCTGCCAAGCTGTATTAGTCAGGGCGGGTTTAGTTACATCTGGGTAAGGAAAGAAACGATAGTAGTAAAACCCGCCCCTACACACTCAACACTCGGTCAGGGCTGGTTTTGTACAAACGTTATCATACAATCGTGAAACGTGATTCCCTCGCGCCCGCCCCTACAACCCATACCCTCGAAGGATTCAACTGACACTGGTACTATCCTGCCCATACGCCTGCCATGCTAAGTCTACCAGTCCATTCACAATAGCCGCCGCGACGACAGATGAACCTTTGCGCCCTTCGATGCGAATATGAGGCACTAAGGAATCTTCCAGTCGAGATTTGGCAACATCTACTTCAACAAATCCTGAAGGTGTGCCAATGACTAAGGCGGGGCGGATTTCTTCAGCTTCAATCAGTTCCACCAAAGCTGTTAGCGCCGTTTGCGCTTGACCCACCACAAAAATTCCCTCTGGGTAACGTTTGGCTAGGGTTTGAATTCCCCAAGCCGCCTTCGTCTTTTCTTTTTGCGGGCGCGTGATAGCTTCCATGCTGCAATAGACGGGATTGGCAAAGGTTTCCTGGATGTGAGGCGTAATTCCCACCTGTACCATCGGCACATCTACCACAATCGTAGTCCGAGCCGCTAACGCCGCCGCACCTGCTTGTAACGCACGTTCGGAAAACCGAATCAGCTTTTGATACTCAAAGTCGGCTGTTGCATAAATCACCCGGCGCACAATTTCGTATTCGGCGGGTGAAAAGGTATGAGCGCCAATTTCGCGATCGATAATTGCCAAACTTTGAGCATCTGTTCCGTGCCATTCCATGGTGTCTCTCAATGCCAACCCGATTTTTGAGCCGTGAAAACTTTAGGACTGACCCTAGGTCAGCTTCCTAGATAGCTTATCAGACTATTCTTACATTCAGTAGACTGAAACGGCTTGCGATCGCGCATTTTGCCTCTGAAAGATAATGTAGCGTGTAATACAAATTAATCAGACCTGTAGGGGCAACCCGCTTGCATTAATTAACAACACCAATCCACTCAATGGGATTGGGTCGCCCTTTCTCTGGAGTTGGTTCATCCTCTGCTTGTATTGTCAACCGCCTGTTACAACAATCAAAGCTATAGAGACGGTTTGGTTAGATGGGAGCAATAGCGATCCTTAACCACGGTAGATTTAGAGGACATCTTTATCGATTTATGGTGCGAGGTTTGGGAAACAACCTCTTTTTCCGGATGGATAGTAATTCGCTTACAAACTAAGTGTTGGCTTTCTGGACGCACAAAACCCCAGGTATACACTTGGGAATCAGAGGGTGTTGCTTGCGCTGGAGCTAGTCGGAACGCAGTCAATAATACTAGCTCTGCCACTACTAGAACTACAACTACGATTTTCAGCATCGTTTTCTTTGGGTTGATAGATTAAATTAATCTTGCCACCTGGGATGTCGTCTTGGCAATAACCCAGAAACGATAAAGTTGTATCCCAGAGTCAGCAACCGTTCCCGACTAATAGGACACATCTGAACATAAATGAAAAACCTGTAGGGGCGACCCGCCTGCATCAATGAACAATACCAATCCACTTAATGGGATCGGGTCGCCCTTTCTATAGAGTCAGGTTATCCTCTGCTTGTGATTTGAATCACGAGTAAAGATGTAGCCTGATCCATCTCTACATCCCTTGCTATTAAATCAACCAACGCTATAGAGATGGTTTGGTTAAATGGGAACAATAGCGATCCTCAACAATTGTTGATCGAGAGGACATCTTTACCGATTTATGATGCGAGGCTGGGGAAACCACCTCTTTTTCTGGATGAATCGTAATCTGCTTACAAACTAATTGCTGACTTCCGGGACGCACAAACCCCCAGGTATACACTTGGGAATCAGGGGTTGTCGCTTGCACTGGAGCTAGTCGGAATGTGGTTGATAATACTAGCCCTAAAATAAATAAAACGACAAGTACGGGTTTCCGCATTTATTTCTCTCAGTTGACTGAGTTCAAATTAATTTTGCTCTCTACTCTTTATTATACGAAAAAAATTCAAGTGACATTACAGTCCAATAAGGTATCGGATAAGCTCTATTGACTGTTTTCTCCCTCATCTCCCTCATCTTCCCCATCTCCCTCATCTCCCTCATCTCCCCCATCTCCCTCATCTCCCCCAGCTCCCCCAGCTTCCCCAGCTCCCTCTGCTTCCCCAGCTTCATCCCTCATCCCTCATCGTCAAAAAAAATTCGTCGTGCTGGAGTTGCGCCAGGGAACGGTTAAGATAGATTTGTGCGATCGTATCTTGGGGATTAATCCTCAAAACCTCTTCAAACCGCTGTTTCGCTTTGCCAAAGGCTTGCTTGGCGTAGAGGAACAACCCTTCTTCAAAGATGGAGATCGTAGCTAACTTGCCCTCCTTAATCTTGAGCGGATCTCCATCAAACACTTCAAACACCGCTACCGCTTTTGACTTACCCTTAACCTTAACCTGCTCCACAAACCGGAGACTATACTCGGTTGGATTATGTAAACGAGTTAACGTCTGTCCCGAAATCAATAACGACACCTTATACTGTTTCGTTAGTCCCTCCAAACGAGCCGCTAAATTCACATCATCACTAATCACCGTACTGTCTATTCGGTGTTTTCCCCCAACTGTACCCAGCATCAACGAGCCAGTATTAATGCCAATGCCAATTTTGATGGGGGTATACCCTGATTGCAGACGACATAGATTATACTCATACAACCGCTGAACCATAGCAATTCCGGCTTGAAGCGCATCATCAGCAATCCCGCTAAAGAGTGCCATAATCGCATCGCCCATATATTTATCGATAAAGCCTTTATGTTCAATAATCGCTGGCTCCATTCGCTTTAAAAAAGCATTAATAAATTTGAAATTTTCTTGGGGGGTCATCCGTTCCGAGAGAGTAGTGAAATCCCGAATATCTGAGAAAAGGACGGACATTTCCTGCTGAACTTGGTCGCCTAATTCTACATCAACCACACTTTGTTTATTTAAAATCTGTAAGAATTGACTGGGGACAAAGCGAGAAAAGGATTGATTCAGTTGGAACAGTTCATTTGTGAACTTGACTCGCTCCGATTCCGCTTGTTTGCGAGAGGTAATATCTTCCACAAACCCCTGATAATAAAGTGGAGTTCCCGACGCATCATATACAGTGCGAGCATTCTCACTAATCCAGATAATTGTGCCATCTTTGCGACAGATCATCGACTCAAACTCGCACACAACACCATACTGCTGCATCCGTGTCATGAATTCCGGACGCCGACGGGGGTCAACGTAGAGTTGATAGTGAATACTGTTAATGATTGTTAGCAATTCTTCCGGGGAATCGTAGCCGTAAATTTGAGCTATAGCGGGGTTAGCACTGAGATAACTCCCATCCAGCGCAATCTGAAAGATTCCTTCTTGGGCGTTTTCAAAGATAGAGCGATACTTTTGTTCGGCTTTCACCAGTGCCGCTTCAGCTTCTTTCCGTAAACGCAACTCATTATAGACATCGCTAATATCTCGACCTTCGATAATCAAGAACTCAATGCTTCCCTTGTCATTAATAATCGGTTTAATCGAAAAATCAATTGTCGCAATGCGTTGTTGTGCGCCTAAGATATCCACTTCATACCGGATAAACTTACCGCTAGCCGCTTGAGCAATGGCGGATTGTAACTGAGCTTGGGTTTCGCTGGAAATAGTCCACCAGTAACAGTCCCAAAACGGTTTTCCTGCCACATCCTCTAAATGCAATTCACCAAAATTCAGGGCAGTTTGGTTGACTTCTAGGACAATTCCGTCAACACTCAGCATTCCCGTCAACTGAAAAGTCTGATTGAAAATCGCCCGAAATTTTAACTCACTAGCACTGAGGGATTTAATCGATTGTTGTAGGTCTCGATTTAAATATTTAAGTTTGGCGTTTTGTTCATTTAACTTTTTTGCTTGTAGATAACTGTTAACGGCTTCTTTGACCGTCAAACTCAAGTCTGATGCCTGCCATGGCTTGGCGATATAACGATAAAGTTTGGCATACTTAATCGCATTGCCTACCGCTTCAATATCCGCTTGCCCGGTGAGCATAATTTTCAGCGTTTTCGGTGACAACTCATGGACACGCTTTAAGAGTTCATCCCCTTTCATCCCTGGCATGATATGGTCAGAGATAACCAAAAGAATCTCATAGTTCTCGTCTAAAAGTTCTGCAACTAACTCTAATGCCTCTTCTCCCGCTTCGGCAATTTCGATCAGGTAATTTTTGCCAATCGCTTCCTTAAGCTCAGCTTTTAGACTTCTGAGTACTGTTTTCTCATCATCGACACAAATAATTACCTGTTTAGTCATAGTAGATTGCCCGTAGGGTTACGCCGAAGTCACAAGGATTTTGGATGGGTTTGAAATCATCGGATTGAGTGAGTAATTTTCCAATCAGCACGTTAGAGTTGAGATAATGCTAGTTTAATAGCTTCCACTAATTCCGCTTCTGACCAGGGTTTGTATAAGCAGTGATGCAGCTTTGCTTCCTGTTTGGCGCGTTCAATTGCCTCCTCATCCGCTTGACCGGTCAGCAGAATTTTAATGATATGGGGAAATTTATGATGCACCTGAACCAGAAACTCATCCCCTTTCATTCCCGGCATTAACCAATCCGATACAATCAGAATAATACTGACATTTTCTTCCACAAGTTCATCTATTAATTCTAACGCTTCATCAGCCGCTTCTGCCAGTTCATAGGTATAAGCATCGCCAAAGGCTTCTTTGAGTTGAGTCTTGAGACTTTTGAGGACAACTTTTTCATCATCAACACACAAAATAACGGGTTTAGTCATTGGTTATTTTTCCTTTTTCCTTTGTCATTTGTCATTGGTCATTCGTTATACTTGCTATCCTTGAGAAGCAAGCTACGTCATTTGTCCGATAAAGTCCGTTTAACATTTTTTAGTAACCCAACCTACTTGAACTGCCTTCTCTAGCCTTCCGCTGTCCGAAAAGGTAATGAAACAGTAAAAGTAGTTTTACCTGGAATAGATTCAAGGTCAATTTTTCCCTGATGCTTTTCAATAATCTTTTTCACAATATCAAGCCCTAATCCACTTCCTTCTCCAGCTGACTTGGTTGTAAAAAATGGCTGAAATATCTTCGCTTGAATTTCTGGAGGGATTCCTTTGCCACTATCGGTAATGCTAACGTTGATCTGTTGGTCTTGCTGCTTGACATCAAGGGTTAATGTTCCTTTATTATCCATTGCCTGTAACGCATTATGAATCAGATTCGTCCAGACTTGATTCAGCTCATCCGCATAACATAATATCGGTGGTAACTCGTTATAGTTGCGGATGACATTAATTCCATGTTTGAGTTGATTCTGATACAGGGTTAGCACGGTTTCAATACCTGCTGTTAGGTTTGCCGGAATCATTTCCCCCGATTCGTCATAACGAGAGTATGTTTTTAAAGCAAACACTACTTTAGATGCTCGTTCAGTTGCTGTGTTGATGGTTTGAGTTCCCCGTTGCAATCCCGATAGTTTGTACGCCGTTTCTAAGAGGTGCGAACTATCGGGGCGTTTCAGTAGAGGAAAAAACGCTTCAATATTGTCATAAATTCCCATATCAACCAACGTATCCGCTAGGGTATCCGCATCCTGAATGTCTTCCGCCTCTAATTGGCGAACTAAGGTTCGCCGCCGTTTGCGTTCTTCTTTTGCGGTTAAATCCGATTCGTTTTGGAGTGAACGTTGTAACATTTTCAGAAAATCGTGTCCTTCTTCTGGCGATAAGGATTGAAACAGAGTGGGTAATTGTTCCAGGGTTTGACTTAAAAACTTAGAAATATTTCCGGCGGAGGAACGAATCGCCCCCAAGGGTGTATTAATTTCATGGGCAATCCCAGCAATTAATTGTCCCAAGGCTGCCATTTTTTCCGATTGAATCAGTTCATCTTGGGTAGCTTTGAGAGAATCGAGGGTATTTTTTAACTCTTGGGTGCGGGCGGCAACATTTTGTTCTAGAGTGTTATAAAGTCGGGCATTGTCGATCGCGATCGCGGCTTGTCCGGATAGGATTTGTAAGACTTCTAACCTGTCTGGCGTAAAGGCGTCTGTAGCCAGGTTATTTTCCAGATAAACGATACCACTGAGTTGACCTTGATTCAGTAACGGCGCACATAAAACGGATTGGGTTTGATGGGCTTGAATATAAGGATCGTTGGTAAACTTGCCAATTTTAGCCGCATTGGTTTTAACCACGGTTTCTTGGGTATGGGTGACATAGTTAATAATCGAGAGAGGGAGGTGATTCGCCACGGGTAGAGATTGTAACACAGTGACGTGATTCGTCTCCACATTCAGCGACGCCTCAATCACCCATTCTCCCGATTGATTTAAAATCAAAACTCCCGTTTGCGCCCCTGTATTTTCGATTAAAATTTTCATCAACGCCGCCAGTAACTTATTCAGTGCAATTTCACTACCAATGGCTTGCGAGGCTTTCATCAGTGTGGCAAAATCTAACACCGAAGCCGACTGGTTTCTCTGAGACACACTACTCACCGTTGTACGGCTGTCTGTGAGATAACTGATGGGAGACGATGGCGCAAAAAGCTGGGGATACTGGGCTTCTAAATCTCTAACTTTCGCCGTCGCCCCCCAGCGGGTGTAAGTATAATGTGCCTCTTTAATATACGTATCAGCAACCTTGTCCATCCCCCTATTCTGATAAAACATGGCAGCTAAATTGTAGGCTAAGGCTTCCTCTTGAATATAACCATTATCCCTCGCCCCTTTAATCGCTTGTTCATACAACTCCATCGCTGTCATCAATTCCCCCAAAACTCGCGCTTTTTCAGCGGCGACTAAATCAAGTTTATGCTGCTGATTCATCGCACCATGGTTTGCCCAGATCTGCATTTTTTCTTGATTAGCGTTCACTCGATCAATTAGAATCTGTTTTTCGCTTGGTGTCACCTCAGGAACAATTGCAAGATGGGCAAGAGAATCATAAAAATAGAATAGTGGAATCACGATCATTGCCGTAACTCCATTTAAATACTGTTCCGCTAAAACTGCATGTTCTACCGCTTGCTTAACCTCACCAAATAAATAACAGAGAATCAGCTTATTTAAATAGAATAAATGCAGTTCGGTGCGGTCATTCGCCGCCAGCGCCCGGGGTAAGGATGTTTTTTCATTATATGCCTTACCCATTAACTGGGTGGGATTTTCTCCTTGATCCTGTAAATTCTGCACCGCCTGTAAAAAAATCGCCGTCCAATTAAATGGACTTTCCCGGCGAATTTGCCGCACCGCCTGATTATAGGTGGCGATTTCTTGTTCAACTTGAGTCAGTTCAACTCCACTAAAATAGAGATGATCGCAGGTATAAAAGGCACAATACCCAGCAAACTCAAAATCCCCCGTTTCTACACCACTGTGATAGCCCTCAATTAAAATAGGCAGAGTTTGACTAAAATGCTCTTTCCAATGCAAGATATGAGCGCCCAGCACCTCAAATACCTTACATTTGACTTGCTGGGCATTAAACCGATTCACCAAACTCAGTGCCAATTTCCCAAATTGATATCCCGCCTCAAAATTGTGCTGACGATCTAATAAAATAAATCCATAACAGGCATAGCCAAATGCCGACAATGGCGCGTTCCCATACTTGACTGATAACTGAACCATTGATGAGGCAATCAGAACAAAAAGATCAGGTGCAGCGATATAGGCGGCGGCAATTAAATTGGAGAGGATTAGTACAGCAGCTAGGGGTTCATCGGCGGTCATTTCCGGTAGGTTAATTAAGTATTCAATCTCATGTCCTGCCAATAGTGTAGCCGTTTCATCGAGTCCATTTTGCCACTCTGCCATGCTGGGTTCTTCAGGTAAACATATTCCCAATAAATTCAGCACTTGCAGTCCAAGATTAATCGCTTCCTTGAGATTATTTTGCGACGCGATCGCTTGAATCTTAACTTCATACACATTAACTTTTTCCAGCACCGTTTTAGCATGGGCGAAGAGAACCTCAGTCAATTCTTCCATCACCGTAAACTTGCCACCTAAATAGGCGGCTTTGGCGGCTTCTTCATACAAGGATAAGGTTAAGTCATAGTCCCATTGCCAACTGTCTAAACCCAGAAGTTCTTGTCCCACAGTTAAATAGTTTAGCGCGGCACCATAAGCGGCTGATCCTTTGGCTTTTTGACCCGCGATTAAATTCAACTGGGCGATTTGATGGCGTTCAGCTTGACTAATTTCTCCTGATGTGTAATCCCAATTATCACTAATTCCTTGATTCAGATGATCAACGATTGCAAATATTTTATCTAATAAGGTTTCCGAATCCGTACTTTGCCAAAGTAGGCGACCAATTTGTAAGTGAACCGCTTTCTTTTGGCACTCATCAATTAAAGCATACGCTGCTTGTTGTACTCGGTCATGCAGGAATTTATACTCGTGAACCAGCAAGTCTGGATTGAGTTCCGAAAGGGGTACGATTAATTCCGATTGAACCGCTGTGACTAAGTTCGCGAAAATCACATCCTCTGGTTGTTCACAGACAATTGCCAGCGTGGATAAGTTGAAATTAGCACCGATACAAGCAGCTAACTGTAAGACATGCTGGGTTGAATCCGGCAGCTTTTTTAACCGATTTGTCATCAACTCGACGACGTTATCGGTAATGTTTTTCTCCTTGATTTTATTAATATCCCACTGCCATTGATGATTTTGCAGATTGAAAGTGATTAACTTTTCCGCATAGAGATTCCTTAAAAACTGATTCACGAAAAATGGATTACCTGCTGTTTTGCTCATCACCAGTTCAGCTAAATGCTGGGCAGATTCTGGTGAGGATTTTAAGGTGTCACAAATAATTTGGCGAATATGGTCTAATTTTAAAGGGGATAAGGTAATACAGTTAACCGTCGCGCCTTGTTTTTGTAATCCATCTACTGTCATCATTAATGGATGAGTAGGGTTGACTTCATTATCCCGATAGGCACCAATTAAAAATAGATAATGGATCTCACTATCGGTCATAATCAGTTGAATCAACTTCAGCGTCGCCAAATCTACCCACTGCAAATCATCGAGAAACATCACTAAAGGATGTTCGGGTGAGCAAAATGCCCGCATGAATTTTTTGAAGACGATATTAAACCGATTTTGGGCTTCTTGTGACCCTAATTCTGGCACCGTAGGCTGTTGACCGACAATTCGTTCCACTTCCGGGATAACATCAATAATCACTTGACCATTTGTCCCCAAAGCGGCTAATAATTTTTCTCGCCACTGATTGAGTTGGGCTTCGCTTTCGGTTAAAATTTGCTGCACTAATTCCTTAAAGGCGTTGACAATCGCTGAGTAGGGAACGTTTCGTTGAAACTGGTCAAATTTGCCGGAGATAAAATAGCCGCGTAGTCGTGTATTCGGTTTATGAATTTCGGCGACTAAGCAGGATTTACCAATCCCAGAATACCCCGCCACCAGCATCATCTCGATGGGGGGATGAGACGTGGGGAGTGAACCATCGACGGAAGAATCTGCCGATCTCTGAATGTCCTGATCCTCTCGATTCGCCACGCGATCAAAGGCAGCGAGTAAGGTGTCCACTTCCGCCTCTCGCCCATAAAGTTTTTGGGGAATGTGGAAGTGTTCGGAGATATCTTGAGAACCTAGCGGAAAGTCTTCAATTGTTCCCGTTTCGGCTAATTGTCTCTGACAGTTTTGCAAATCAGCTACCAGTCCCCAAGCACTTTGATACCGTTCTTCAGCCGTTTTTGCCATCAGTTTCAGGATAATATTAGAAACGGTTGGCGGAATGGTTTTTCCGCGCTGCGCCCCGACAATTTCTGGGGAAGGTGTCGGCATACCATTCTCCAGACGTTCCACCGGAACGTATCTACAAGCTTCCTCACCCAGAAGATGGGGAGGTGTCGGGGCTTTGGCAATATGACAATGGACTAATTCTATGGCATCGTTTGTCTCAAAAGGTAGCGTTCCGGTTAGGAGTTCATAGAAGGTGACACCTAGGGAATAAAAGTCGGTGCGATAGTCGAGAGAACGATTCATCCGCCCCGTTTGTTCGGGGGAAATATAGGCTAATGTTCCTTCTAAGACATGAGGATTTTTGAGTGCCGGATTTTCGCGGGTAAGCTGGGTGGAGATGCCAAAGTCAATGATTTTGACTTGTCCGGTTTCGGGGTTGAAGACAATATTGCTGGGGTTAATATCTTTGTGAATGACATCAACGGCGTGAATCTGGGCGAGAATTTCGGCTATCTTGATGGCAATGTTGAGAAAGTCCCATAGAGGTAGAGGTGAGGATAGTTTTGTTTGCTGACTCATCCACTGCTTTAAGGATTCACCACCAAAATCCTCTAAGATGATTACTAAGGTTCTCTGATAGGGTTGGATAGTATACGCCTTAACTACGCTATCAATCGTCAGATTGTGCGTAATTTCATACTCTTGTCGATATCGAGTTAACTCTTGCGGAGTGGGATAGTCTTGTTTAAGAACTTTGAGAATCACGGGTTGGTGTTCCCCTTCCTGAATACCGCGATAAACTAAGGTGTTGGCACTTTCGTAGAGTTGGGACAAAATGCGGTAGTTAGCAATTTTTAAGGTAGTGTTATTCGTCATACGTTGTCGGACTAGGAAATTCAGATAAGAGCGTTTACAAAAACAAGATGATATGGTAATAATCGAGCCATCGCCCCAGAAATTTAGCCGTCGAACCGAAAAATCTGGGCGCGAATGGGATTCTATGAGTTTTCCTGGGGAGTAGGCGAACGCCTCTCCTATTCACCAACTCTGGTTAATGACACCCGAAAATGAAGCCTTCTATTTGGCATAGCAAATAGGGGCTATAGAGAGCGATCGCGAAACCCACCTGGCAAAGGTAACGGTAAATGACACCCGAAAATGAAGCGTTAGCGTGGCTTACCTTTATTTAAGACAGTTTTATGTAATTATACTCTATGAAAACTTATTAGATGCTTAAATCAAGCTTAATTTTATTTTTTTATGTCATACATTTATATGACTTGTAATACAGCCCCGTTATAAATCGAAACCATTGTGATCAACTGAATGTGGATAACTAATTTGCAGCGTTTTCTCACAGGTACAACGAAGCCTTACTTTAGGGTTTGGTTGACGCTGAGTCTACTAATTGCCACACTTTACGGCACGTTAGCCTTTCAACCCGCCTTCAGCAGCGAGTACGTGGTGCAGGATGATGCGAGACAGCATGTTTTCTGGATGCGGCGATTTTTAGATCCAGCGTTATTTCCGAATGATATAATTGCCGATTATTTCCAATCGGTTGCACCGTTAGGCTATCGCGCCCTGTATCATTTCATGGCAGGGATTGGGATTGATCCGATTGTTTTGAGTAAAGTTTTGCCTTTGGTTTTGGGATTAGTTACCACGGGTTACTGTTTTGGCGTGGCGGTGCAATTGTTACCCATACCTTTGACTGGATTTATCGCCTCTGTACTCCTCAACCAAAATCTGTGGATGCAAGATGGGTTGATATCGGGAACACCCAAGGCGTTTATTTATCCTATCCTGTTGGCGTTTTTGTATTATGGGATGCGCCAGTCACTCATAGGCACAGGAATCGCGATCGCGCTGTTAGGATTATTCTATCCATCATTAGTGCTAGTCTGTGCGGCGTTTCTGATTTTGCAGTTATGGCGGTTTAACCGGAAATTTCCCTCTGTGTCTCAAAGTCGCCGCGATTATGTATTCTGTTTCACGGGTTTGGCGGTGGCGTTTGTGGTATTATTACCCTACACGATGAGTCTGTCAGAATTTGCCCCAGTGATCACGGCTGTACAAGCCAAAGGTTTACCCGATTTCTTATCTCAAGGGCGAACCAGCTTTTTTGTCAACGACGCTTGGTCATTCTGGTTTAATGGACGCAGTGGTATCCGCATTGATACCGCCTTAGCGCCGCCTCTGAGTTATTTGGGGTTGCTATTACCTGTTATGCTACGCTTTCCCTCTGGCTTTCCCCTCGCCAAGCAGGTAACTGGGAAGATGGGAGTCTTAGGCAAGTTCTTAGTCGCGTCGGCTATCTTATTTTTAGCCGCCCATGCCCTGCTGTTCAAACTGCACCTACCCAGCCGTTATACTCAGCATAGCCTGCGGATTGCGATCGCACTGGCGGCGGCAATCGTTATTACCCTACTCCTAGACGCGGTTTTCGCGTGTAGAGACGCGCCATGGCGCGTCTCTACGGTCAAATTGGGATCATTTTTGGCATTGGGTTTAACCAGTTTAATCGGAATTACTCTTGTGGGATATCCTCACTTGGTTCTGAATACATTTCCCTGGACGGCTTATATTGGTGGCAATGTGCCGACGTTATATGAGTTTTTTCAACAGCAACCGAAGGACATTAAAATTGCCTCATTAGTGGAAGAAGCGAATAATTTACCCACGTTTGCTCAACGGTCAATTTTAGTGGGTCGCGAATATGCAATTCCCTATCATTGGGGTTATTATAGCCAATTTCGCCAGCGAATGTCGGATTTAATTGAAGCACAATATAGTCCAGATTTGGCAATTGTTCAGGAGTTTATCCAAAAATACGGGATTGATTTTTGGCTGCTACCGACTACACCGTTAACAGCCGAATCGATTGCGAATGATTCTTGGTTGATGCAGTACCAACCTGCGGCAAATCAAGCCATCGCTCAACTTGAAGCTGGGAAACAACCTGTTTTGGATTTGTTGAGAAGCGATTGTGCGGTTTGGGAAAAGCCGGGATTGATGGTTTTAGAGGCAGAGTGTATTTTACAATAAAGCATCATTTCTAATAGGGCGGTTTCAACCGCATCTACACAAACAAAACCCGCCTGGCCTTCGGCAAGCTTCGCTAACGTGGGTTCCAAAACTCTTAATTTTTATCGATTTCTGCGTTAACTTTAGATTTTATGTAGGGTGGGCAAGATCTATAAACCTTAAATCTTTATATTATCATTTGTTGCTATTGCCCACCACACGGTAACTTGGGATTGATTACAAATGTTGCCAGATCTCAGTTAGGATTTAATTCTAACAGTATTAAACCTAAAGCCACTGACGACGACATTAACGCGATCGCAGTTTTATCAACTGTGTATAGCAAACCCTGATGTACCATTAGGACGTTCGTTCCAGGGAGAGTTAATTATCATCAAGATGTGGAAGTTGTGGCGATGCCTGTTGTATTGTCAGGGGAGGACGTATTGCCCGGGTTTAGTTTATAAATTCTGTAGGGGCGGGTTTAGGGATTCAATAAACGATATCACCGATAACTTTTCAACAAAACCCGCCCTTTCCCTACGTTTCGCTTATCTACATATTACGTGATATCAAATCTGTTGGTATCGGAATTATATTTTTTAACGCAGAGGACGCAGAGGGTGGCGCAGAGATACGCAGAGGAACTCAGAAGTATTGGGGCGAAAAAATAATCACTGTTAGTCTCTAAACCTGCCTCTACAAAAAATTAGGTTCCCTTGAGCGAAGGGAAGGGTCAAAACTTCTCTGCCCACATTCGGCTATACTAAACTTTAAACGTAGTCGTTATGAGTTTATTTATATGTCCAACTCTACCGTAGAAAATCTGGTGATTATCGGTTCGGGTCCTGCGGGTTACACGGCTGCCATTTACGCCGCCCGTGCTAACCTTAAACCCGTGATGTTTGAAGGCTTCCAAGCCGGAGGACTTCCTGGCGGTCAGCTAATGACCACCACTGACGTAGAGAACTTTCCCGGTTTCCCCGAAGGGATCACAGGTCCGCAACTGATGGAGCGGATGAAAGCCCAAGCCGAACGCTGGGGGACAGAGTGCTACACCGAGGATGTCACGTCTGTGGATTTGAGTCGGCGTCCTTTTATTATCCGTTCTGATGAACGAGAAGTCCAAGCCCACAGTATTGTAATTGCTACCGGCGCCACCGCCAAACGTTTAGGACTCCCCAGTGAAAACCAATTCTGGAGTCATGGGATCTCCGCCTGTGCGATTTGCGATGGTGCGACTCCCATTTTTCATGGTCAATCCCTAGCTGTGGTGGGTGGGGGTGACTCAGCCGCTGAAGAAGCGGTGTACTTAACCAAATATGGGGATCATGTGCATCTATTGGTGCGTCGTGACCAACTGCGGGCATCGAAAACCATGCAAGATAGAGTGCTAAATAACCCCAATATCACCGTTCACTGGAATACGCAGGCGGTGGATGTGTTTGGCGAAAATGGTCGGATGAGTGGAGTTAAACTCCATAACAACCAAACAGGCGAGGAGAGCGACTTACAGGTTAAGGGATTATTTTACGCGATCGGTCATACTCCCAACACCTCCCTGTTCCAAGGACAACTCGACCTGGATGATGTGGGCTATGTTATTACCAAACCGGGTTCGGTTGAAACCAGTATAGAAGGGGTGTATGCAGCAGGTGATGTGCAAGATCATGAATTTCGCCAAGCGGTTACGGCGGCGGGAACGGGCTGTATGGCTGCCATGTTAGCTGAACGTTGGTTGTCTGCTAATAGCTTGATTCAGGAGTATCACCAGAAACCCGAATCTGAACAACCTACCCAGACGGCAGACGAGAAACCGACAGCAGACACAGAAGCAACCTTTGATATTAACAAGACACGGCATGTTGGCGGTTATGCCCTACGCAAACTCTTCCACGAGAGCGATCGCCTAATCATGGTCAAGTATGTGTCACCCAACTGTGGTCCTTGCCATACCCTGAAGCCAATTTTAAATAAAGTGGTGGATGAATATGAGGGCAAAATTCACTTTGTCGAGGTCGATATCGAAGCCGAACCCGAAATCGCTGAAAATGCCATGGTTACTGGAACACCCACGGTACAATTTTTCAAAGACAAAGAAATCGTGGATCAACTTAAGGGTTTAAAACAAAAAAGCGAATACCGTCAGATGATTGAGAAGTACCTACCTGCCGAAGTTTCAGCAGCTAGATAAGGTGCAGGACTTACGCACCAACACCAAATAGAGTAGGGACACGATCCTATCCATCTGGTCAACTTAAAAACCTACGGTGAGGCAGGTAATCAACAGCCGCGTTATCGTGTGAGTAAATGAACTACCCCTGAGTTTGACGAACTCATAAGTTGGTACTCAGGGTTTGATAGAGTTAATTAGCAATGAGTGCTATGACTGAATCCGTCCTTCCTCAACATACAATTGAGTCCCCCGATCGCAACCAAGCCAGGGATCGTACCCGCCGCCTTGTTTGGAAAATCGCGATCGCTACATTGCTGTTGATGGCAGTAGGGAGTGCGACGCGGGTGATGAATGCTGGACTCGCTTGTCCGGATTGGCCCCTGTGCTATGGACAGTGGGTGCCAAGTCAGCAGATGAATTTTCAAGTCTTTTTGGAATGGTTCCATCGCCTCGATGCGGCATTAATTGGCGTCAGTACGATCGCCCTAATGGGTTTGTCGTGGTGGGATCGCCGTTTTTTACCCAAGTGGCTGCCTTGGGCGGCAACGTTTGCCTTGGGTTTAATTGTGTTTCAAGGCGTCTTGGGTGGCTTAACGGTGACCGAACTGTTACGGTTTGATATTGTGACGGCTCACTTGGGTACAGCCTTGTTGTTTTTCTCTACCTTACTGATTATTGGTACTGCCCTGATGCCTTACAAGGGTACAGGAGCGGTTGGACGCTTATCCTGGCTGGGTTTGACGGCAGCTATTCTGGTTTACTTACAAAGCTTGTTGGGGGGGTTGGTGGCGTCCCGTTGGGCATTACATCAATGCTTTGGCGCATCTCAACTTTGCACCGTGATGAATAGTCATATTGCGGGTGTAGTCCCAGCTACGTTAGTCACTTTAACCCTGGTTATTTTGGCATGGCGCACACCTGCCCTCCATCCCCTGTTGCGACAGTTGGCAAATCTGGCAGGTGGATTAGTAATTTTACAGATTATTCTGGGAGTGGCGACGTTCTGGTTACACCTACAGGTGGAACCCCTAACCGTGTCTCATCAAGCTGTAGGTGCTGCATTACTGGGAGATTTGATTGTCTTTACCGTTTTGGCATTACGCGATCGCACCACTGGGCTAGCGGTAGAAAAAGTAGGTGGGGACAATTAAAGTTAACGGCAAGGATTGTCATTTGTCATTTGTCATTCGTCAGGGAATAGGGAATAGGCAACAGGTAAGGTAGAGTTTTGAGTTAACTTCCCCAGCTTCCCCAGCTTCCCCAGCTTCCCCAGCTTCCCCAGCTTCCCCAGCTTCCCCAGCTCCCCCAGCTTCCCCAGCTCCCCCAGCTTCCCCTACTCACCCGCCCCTACAGGATTAAAGCGGCGATTGTGTCAAAGTGTTAATGATTGTATATAGTGTTTCAATAAATAAGGAATTGGTGAATTTAATGATTGGGACAACTATATCCCGTCAACATGAAAACTTCCGGCAAGTGATTCAGAGCTACTACCAACTCACAAAACCTCGCATTATTCCGCTGCTGTTGATTACGACAGCCGCAGGGATGTGGATGGCATCTGAGGGGCAAGTTGATCCATTTTTGCTACTCATTACCCTGGTTGGAGGAACCTTAGCCGCTGCTTCGGCTCAAGTTCTCAACTGCATTTATGATCGCGATATCGATTATGAGATGCTACGCACCCGTAGCCGTCCAATTCCCTCAGGGCGGATACAGACTCGTGATGCCTTGTTATTCGCGATCGCACTCGGATCGGCATCGTTTACCCTATTAGCCGTCTTTGCCAATCTTTTAGCTGCATTATTGGCAATGTCGGGCATTATCTTCTACATGGGGATTTACACCCATTTACTCAAACGCCATACACCCCAAAACATCGTGATTGGCGGTGCAGCAGGGGCAATTCCAGCGCTGGTGGGTTGGGCGGCGGTGACGGGAGAGTTGAGTTTACCCGCCTGGTTACTGTTTGCTGTTGTCTTTTTGTGGACTCCTCCCCATTTCTGGGCGTTAGCTTTGATGATTCGCGAGGATTACGCCAAAGTCGGGATTCCCATGTTGCCTGTTGTAGCAGGTGAAGAGTCTACAACCCGTCAAATCTGGGTTTACACGTTGTTAGTGGTTCCAGCGTCGCTGTTATTCATTTATCCGTTAGGAGTATCGGGTGTGGTGTATGGCGCGATCGCGCTGGTGTTGGGTAGTATTTTCCTGCAAAAAGCATGGCAGTTATTACAAAGTCCCACCAATAACCAACTGGCGCGAGGGCTGTTTAAGTACTCGATTCTGTACATGATGCTCTTATGTACTGGCATCGTGGTGGATAGTTTACCGATTACCCAGCAACTCTCAACCGCTTTAGCTGACAATTTGCAAACCTTGGTGAGTGCGATCCCGTTTTTGCCATTTCCGGTTTAATCGGCATACGGATAACACAGTGATTTTAAAGCAATCCCTCGTCTTTGATGTCGGGGGATTTTTTCCTGGAAATCGCATCATTATATTACAATCAAGTGGACAGGTTGGGTTTAATGATGCCATTGAATAAAGGGCGGGTTTTGTTGATCCGTTATCGGTAACCAGCTAAATTGTGTGGCTAAACCCGCCCCTACAGAATCAGGGCGGTTAATGCAGTTTAAATTAATGCAGTTTAAAGGCTTGTGGTAGGTGATGTCAGTAGAGGCGCACCGACATCATGATTCTCCTCGCCCCTTATTTTTCTGCCAGACAACGATAAAGTTTATATTTATATTCCCCTGCCCACGATCCATAAGACCGATCGCGAAAACAATGCTGCGCCTCTAAATCAACTTTAGTCCGAAAATCCACTAACCATAAATCGAAGGGGCGTGGCAGTTCAGTTAATGTGTTTTGTAAGCGTGCGATCGCATCTATATAGGTTGTCGTTTGGAGATCGCGATCCGCTAGAAAAAATTGGGCAGATGTAGTTCTATCCGTTTCAGAATTATTCCTATCCGATAATCGTTTAAATTCCCACGCTAACCCCATCAGTCGCCCAGTTTGCCCATGATGCTTGTGAGTAGTGGCGATGAATACGGCAGATTGAGAAGCCTCTTGGATTACAGGTGCAAGCAAATCGGGACGGTGATTTTGTAAGTACCCTAAATTCCCAATTGCGGTGAATCCTCCGATTAATCCCATCAGCCAAATCATTGCCACAATTGCTTTACCATGCTTTAGCCTAGAAGCTAAATCAAATGTCACCTGCTGCCAAACTCCAGCCAGCATTCCCGCGAATAACAGGATTACAGCCGGAAAGTAAACGAACTGAAACCGTGCCCCTAGAGTTAAGTCCAACCCTAAACCGTAGGTGATGCCAAAGACTAACGCGATCGCACTCCCTAAATATACCCCCAAAATCTGCAAGGCTAAACGGCGATCAGGAAAATGCTGTTGGAGTTTCCAGCCATTACCGAGTCTCGGTATTAGGCTAACCACAAATAACACCGTTACGATACCGGAGATTACCACGATCCAAATCGGCAGAATAGTTGTGGCGGTGGGAAGCAAGACGATCATACTCAGCCCCCAAATAAACAGCCGCCCGATGGGTGCTAACCATTCACGAGTGAGATCCCCGTCGGCTATCCAGGCTGTGGGTTCGCTACCGTAGATACTGGATAAAGCAGGTAGCCAGACTAAACCCCCGACAAGCGTCCCTAAAGCAACTGCATAGATACGTCGCCAATGCGATCGCACCCAACTCTGAGGATCTTTCCTTCCCTGTTGCCAAGCCTGCGTCAACAGCACCACCCCTTCCGCACAGAGGGTTAAGCTGAAAAAATAATGGGTGGCGATTCCCAAACTATTGACACCCACCCACACTAATCCCATTCCTACTGATAACGGTTCCTCACGGTGGATACCCTGAATTGCCACAACTAAACAGGATATAGACGCAATCACTAATAAAATCGCCAGAGTGTAGTGACGTGCATCTTGGGCGAGGAAAATCCCATAAGGTGAAACCGCCATCATCGCGGCGGCGATTTGACCAACTAACCGAGAACCAAACGCCAAATACCCCAAACCAAATAGGCTAGGAATAGCCGCAATTCCCAATAATGCCGAGAGCGATCGCGCCCCCCATAAGGATACTAATCCGTCATCAGTAGGAAAGACCTTTATCCACAAATGGGTTAAGACAAAATAAATCGGTGGATGGGTACTTTCTTGCCTTAAATGGTTGACAACTGAACTAATATCTGAATCAGCCACAGGATGCAAGGGATAGAGCAAGACATCTGAACTAATCCACTGATTCAGTGGCACGGTTTGAAAGCTGTTGCCCAAACTAAAGACCATCGTGGCACATTCATCAGTCCATGGGGGTGGAGACACCAAACGACTCAAGCGCAGAATTGCACCAAGGGCTATCCATAACACGAGTAGCCCAAAGTGCAACCAATGTCGTTGTTTAGGGTTCATGGTTCATGGCAATTGATACACCAAGGCTTGAAGCCAAGCAAAAAGCGATACCTGACAAGACTGTCTAGATATCGCTCTTTAGCTTAATCAGCGAGAAGCCTCACGTCTCACCCCAAAGGGAAGCGTGGCATGAATCGCCAGTAATGCCAATAAATAAAAGTGGCATTGCATCCCCCAGGATGTGGATCGCATGTCTCTGATGCTAGGCTGTAGACTCGCGGGAGTCTCAGGGGGTTACTCTGCCTCTTCTGCCTCTTCTGCCTCTTCACCCTCGACGGCTTCTTCACCCTCAACAGGTTCCTCGACGGCTTCTTCACCCTCTGCTGGAGCTTCATCTAAACCTGCTTCATTTTGGCAAGCGCCCAAACTCACTCCTAAAGCCAATACCAACAGCAAACTCAGTAATTTCTTAGTCATACACTCCCCTTGGTGTTAAGGACTGCGTCAAATCAGACGTTATGTTAGCTTACTATAACTTTATAGTTTTAACACGACTACTGCTTTTTTCCTTAATCCAGCGAGAATGATCCCACTCTAACTGATCGATAAGAGTAGTACTTCGCTACGCTGCGCTTACGCGCCGTTTGGCTAACGTAAGAGTGAAGGAAGATGTATCAGATAGACTGGAATGACATTCACCCGCTTGTCTGACCCAGTTGTCTGAAGGTTGGTTATGATTCAGTAAATTCTGAAGAACTCCGTAGAATAACTAAATTAGCTGCATAATTGTTAATATAGGGTTTTTTTGATGGTTTAGCCTATAAAATCAGGACAAGCCGTCAAGGTGGGTGCGGAGGATTGTTTAAGGAATGCATTGTGTTTTCTAATCTTTATCACGCTTTTCAATCGATCCAAGCTTGGATCAAGTATCCCCCAAGGCAAGCAGCACTAACCCAAAAAATCGTCGATCGCATCCGTAATTCCCTAGAATTATCGGTTGTTGTACAAACAGCCGTAGACGAAATTGCGGCGTTGCTTCGACTTGATTGTTGTAGTTTTTTCTGGTATTGGGAAGAAAGGGGGCAAGTTGAGATTGTCTGCGAACGCCGTCAGCATGAGCATCAGCCCTCATATTTGGGAGAGTATCCCCTAGAATGTTTTGGTACGATGGCAAGAGCGATCGCGGAAGGGAAACAGATCGTTAATCGTGGCACAGCGCACTTGACACCCACAGGACTACGGTGGAGAATTCAACAGCTTTTACAGAAATCCTCTGCCAATCCCCCATCACTCATTCCCAATCCCTCCCTATGGGACTATAAAGCCAGCTTATTGATTCCCGTCACAGGTAAAGAAAACGGAATTGGGTTTATTGCTTGTCTTTGTGAGCAACCTCGGTTTTGGGCAACTCCAGAAATTCAATTTTTAGAGTCGATCGCGGAATCCTTAGAAATTGGTATCCGTCAAGCTCAACTCTATGAACAAACCCAGAATAACGCCATTCGGGAACAGCTCGTTAATCATATTACCAGCCAAACTCGCCAGAGTTTTGATCCCCAGACCATATTAACCGAAGCGATTAGCCATCTGTGTTCAGCGTTGAAAGTGGATCGATGTTTGGTGCATTTAGTCGAGGATTACCAAACCTCAGATCTGCCAGCCGTCAACGCAGAAGCCGCCGCTACCTGTCATGGTGAGTCATTAAACCGGGATCATCTCTATGAGGTGTATCGCCAACCCTTTACCCCTTGTAAAGACACATTTAATCCCCAAGGACCAATTACGCAGTGGATTATTCAGCACCGACGGGCGGTAGTGATTCCCGACGTCATTCAAGATGAACGGATTGATGCCAACAACAAAGAATACCAATCTGCCCAAATCAAATCCTCATTAGTGGTTCCGGTTCAAGCCCATGGTAAACTCTATGCCATTTTGTACCTCAATCAATGCGCTTACATTCGCTATTGGTCAAAACATGATCAAGAATTAGCACAAGCGGTGGCTGATCAACTCGCTATTTCCCTGCAACAGGCATATTTATATACCCGCACCCAGCAACAAGCGGCACATAATGCCATGCAAGCCCAAAAACTGGCAGAAATGATTGAAGAACTGCGGCTGACTCAAGTCCAACTGATTCAAAGTGAAAAAATGTCCAGTTTAGGTAGAATGGTGGCTGGGTTGGCTCATGAAATCAATAATCCTATTAGTTTCATCTATGGCAATATTCCTTACTTAGAAAATTATGTCAATGACTTGCTGCGTTTAGTGCAAGCCTACCAACGTGAATATGCGAACCCCTCACCGACACTAGAAAACATCTTAGAGGAAGTGGAAATTGACTTTTTAAGCAAGGACTTACCAAAAATTTTGCAATCCATGCAATCAGGTACCCAGCGAATTCAGGAAATCGTGCAGTTATTGCAGAGATTTTCGCGGCACAACGAAGCCTCCGTGAAACTGATTGATATCAATGCGGCATTGGAAAATACGTTATTAATCCTACACAACCAATGCATCAATACGATTACCATAGAACGGCATTACGATAACCTCCCTCATGTCGAATGTTACCCTAAGCCGATCAATCAGGTATTTCTCAATCTTCTGACGAATGCCATTGAAGCACTCAATCGTTCGCCCAATTCTGATAAAATGATTACCCTGCGAACGCAGTGGCAACCGAGCATTCATTCTGCGGATGAGGATCGGGTACAAATTAGTATCGCTGACAATGGTGCAGGGATTAATCCAGACGTTCTCTCAAGTATCTTTGAGCCATTTTTCACAACCAAAGCCGTTGGAGAAGGTCGAGGTTTGGGTTTAACCGTGAGCTATCAAACCATTGTTAATCAACACCAGGGGCAACTAGACGTGCGATCGCAACCGGGTCAAGGGACTGAGTTTATTTTGCAAATCCCAGTGCGCCATCATCATGCCCTAAAATCGAGTCCCTCGTCCTCTCAATCCCCCACTCCTGCTTCTGACTTGTCACGGGAAGTCGCTAAACCAAGTTGACAGGGAAGATGGGGAGATGGGGAAGATGGGGAAGATGGGGAAGATGGGGAAGATGGGGGAGATGGGGGAGATGGGGAAGAATTTTCTCAGTCAATGGTTAACAGCCAACACTCTTGCACTCAAAACTCGGTAGGGGCGAGTTTTGTCACATCCTTTGTCAGGTAAGAAATGATAATAGTCAAACTTGCTCCTACACAAAACTAAAAACTCAAAACGCAAATATCTGCCAAACGCTTATGAATGCTGTCTCTCGTTCTGTTCCAATTCAACGTCATCCTTCTCGCCAAGTTCCGGTTTCCTCGAGAAGGCGGTCATCTCGATCAAGCCCTGTGTCCCCCTTGGTGTCTAGAACTAGTCGCCAAAAGGTAGAAAGGCTGGACACCTCACGAGAACGAACTCCTGGCTGGTTGCGATCGCTGATAATCCTGCAACGCGGTTCTGATGTGATCACGCTGATCCTGGGTATTGTGACACTAACCATTTATTCCTGGACTGTATATACCCAGCAGCAGTGGACGCAAGAATACCGAAAATTGGGAACGCTCCAGCGGAATGAGCGTGATCTGACAACAACGAATGAAATCATCAAAGATCAACTCGCTCAACAAGCGGAACGCCCTGCCACAGGTTTGGTAACACCTACGACTGCCAATACCCTTTTGCTCTCTCCGGCACCTCAGCGCCCATTCCAGGAATCTCCGAATCAGACGCCTGATCAAGAAACCCTGGCAAAGACTCCTTTGGGATATTGAGGTAACACACACAAGTGCAGAGGGAGCTGGGGGAGCTGGGGGAGCTGGGGGAGCTGGGGGAGCAGAGGAAGAAAAGATTTAATTAGAGCTTATCCCAACCCTATTGGGAGTAGAAGAGTACAGGGGCAGAGGAGACTATTGCGCCCAGCGAATCGGTGACACTCATTGTTTGGGTAAAGTCGTAGAGGTTACTTGGGCAGGATGAATGATCGAATGCAAAACTCAAAACTCAAAACTCAAAACTCAACATATTTTCAACGCCCTGGGTTTAGATTGCTGTTAATTTGGGTAATCATGATGGCAGGGAGTTTTGGGCTTTTATTCAATTTATATCGGCTGCAAGTCGTCATCTCACCTAGCTTGGAAGAAAAAGCAAGGCAACAGCAGATGATTTATATGCGCCCGTTTATTCCGCGTCGTCCAATAGTTGACCGTAATGGTAATGTTTTGGCGGTGGATCGGCGCGTATATACCCTTTACGTTCATCCCAAACTGTTTAAGCTATCCAAAGCCAATATAGCGACTCAGCTAGCGCCAATTCTGGACAAGTCGTCTACTGACTTGGAAACGCTATTTAATAAAAGAAATACAGGGATTCAAGTTAGCGGGTCATTAACAGAAGATACAGCGAACAAAGTTGCTCAATTAAGTTTGGATGGGATCGAACTGATTCCCAAATATTCTCGCCTTTATCCTCAGCAAGATTTAGCCGCCGATGTGGTTGGGTACGTCAATGTTGATCATCAGGGTCAGGCAGGAATTGAGTATTCTCAGGAAAAATTATTAGAACGAGAAATTCGCACGCTGCGAATGAGTCGGGCAGGTAATGGAACATTGATGCCGGATCATATTCCAGAAGGGTTTCTTCACTCAGATGATCTGCGGTTGCAACTGACTCTAGATAGTCGCTTACAACGTGCGGCACGTTCTGCCCTTAAGCAAAAAATTAAGGAATTTAATGCCAAACGAGGTACTGTCATTGTTATGGATGCCTTGGATGGTTCTTTGTTGGTGTTAGTCTCAGAACCAACCTATAACCCGAATCAATATTCGACCTCTGACATTAGTTTATTTAAAAATTGGGCATTGGCAGATTTGTATGAACCGGGTTCCACATTTAAGCCTTTGAATGTAGCGATCGCGCTGGAATCTGGGGTCGTTCGTCCTGATAGTTTATTTAATGATACGGGTTCGATTCAGATCGGTCGGTGGCCCATTGCCAACTATGACAAAAAAGCCCATGGCATGATCAATCCAGCACAAATCCTGCAACATTCCAGTAACGTGGGCATGGTGCGGATGATGCAGCAAATGCAGCCTGAGGTTTACTATGGTTGGCTAGAACGATTGGGATTGGGTCAGAGATTAGAAACAGATTTACCCTTTGAAACCGCCGGACAGCTCAAAAATCAGCGTAAGTTTACCAGTTCTCCGATTGAACCAGCCACAACAGCGTTTGGTCAAGGCTTTTCATTAACGCCGCTTCAGCTTGCTCAACTCCATGCTACGTTAGCCAATGGGGGTAAGTTAGTTATGCCTTATATGGTACAAGGACTTTTTGATAGTCAAGGTCAGCTATATTGGCAACCACGCCTGAGTGCGCCCCGCCCCATCTTCTCACCAGAAACCAGTCAGAACGTTCTGGAAATGATGGAAACTGTGGTTAGCCAAGGAACAGGAAAAACGGCTCAAATTGCAGGATATCGAGTGGCGGGGAAGACGGGAACGGCTCAGAAAGCTAGTCCCACGGGGGGGTATTTTACCAATGCCAAAATTACCAGCTTTGTGGGAATTCTCAGTGTGGATTCTCCACGTTATGTGGTGATGGCGGTGGTGGATGAACCGAAGGGAAATGCCTTTGGCTCTACGGTAGCTGCACCGATTGTCAAGTCAGTTATGGAAGCTTTAATCGCGATCGAGCAGATTCCGCCAAGCCAGCCAAAAGTAGTGACAGAATGACTGTCAATGGATGGGAAAAGAAATCGCCGGAAACTGAAGCTGTGCAGCAGATCAGTGTTATAGCAATCGCCATAGCGGTTAGGACGCATCATTTGGTAGAGACGTTGCATGCAACGTCTCTACAACAGTTCGTTTGTCCTAATCGATGTGTCTACTGCTATACCTTGACGTAGGGCGTTGAGATAAGGTGCGATCGCGTTTCCGTTCAGGTTGGCGGTTAAGTCTCGGATTAGGATAGCGGCGAGGCTTTCGAGTTCGGATGGGGTGAAGTTCATCCAAGTAGCATCAAAGTCAGCGTCAGAGTAGGTAGAAAGGTGGGTGAACAGAGGCGCGATACGTGCTTCGCACACGCTTCGCGATCGCGAAATCCTCTAAGGCTTGTTGATAGCCTTGCTGGTAGGTGAGTTCACCAGGGGGACAGTTTGGTTTTAACATAGTAAAAGTCTCCGTTTACGGGGTAGTCACAAGTCGGCAGAAAGCGTCGGAAACTTGGTGCTGGCTTGTGATTTTGGGTTTGTTAGCGGTTGGATAAGTAGACATATCGCTGCTGGTGGATTATGTAGAGTCGGGATAATGCCTCTGGTGTATAGCGTTGGACTTCAATGCAGATTGATTGCCAGAGGCGATCGAGGGCATTTAGGTTGGGACAATAGCGTATAAGTGTGCGACAAGCAGCAATCCACTGTTCAATTTGGCGGTAGCTGACAAAGTAACCACCGATTCCTTTGATATGTACCCAAAGAACGTTATGCCATTTTTCCCAGTTGAGGATGCGCTCTTGGGGAATTTTCAGGAGTTTGGCGATTTGCCCAAGGGTGATGACGAAGGTTTTGGGGTTGATGCGATGGCGTATGGGTTGCATGGTAGATTATTGTGAACGGCTTGGCGGTTGAAACCACAGCTATACAAACCAAACCTGCCTACGCAGGTTCAAACTTCAATAAGCGCAGCGATAGCGGTGGTTTGGGAAATTTTTGGGTTGTTGAGGCTTGACTATTGTCAGCTCCAACGACCATGCTGACAATATAGTAAACAAGTTACTCCTGTGTCAAGACACTACTCCGAATTTTCTGACCCTTCCTCGTATCTGAATCCAGCTAGTTGAGCAACCAATTCTAGATGTTTAGAAGTAGACAGAGGCGGCTCATATAGACTAATTTCCCAATTACTGACGGTTTTCTGTCGCACACCCATCCTTTGGGCAAACTCTGCCTGGGTTAAACCCATGTGGCGGCGCAGTGCTTTGATGAGTTCAGCGTTCCATAGCACAGTGTCACCCACGCGCTGAACTTTAAGTTTTGCTGTAGGTTGGCGAAATGTCACCCGTTGTTGAGCAAAATCCACATCCTCAACCCGATATCCAGCTTCCATCCAAGCAGAAGCTTGCAGTGCGCCTTTGCTGCGATTGCTCCACCATGCCCGTTTTTTTCGTGCTGAGTCGGGTAGCGTGTCATTCATGATTTCCTCAATTTCTGCAAAGGTGAGAATGACTTCCGCTTGATTGCTCTGAGATAGAAATTCCCAGAGTGGCTGATACTTGCTATCTGGCTTCATGCTGCAAAACCTCTACGCCAATCAACGTCTGTGGGTTGAGATGCTGGTGGGATTTCTGGATTGGTGCAGTGGGAAAGGGGCATGAAGCTGTTCTAGGGGACTCTTGACCATCTCTAGGATGCCAGAAAATTGGGGAGTGCGATCGCGCTTTTACAGAGCTTACGCACAAACTCCACATGTAGTAGGGACACGGCACTGCCCATTGGTGTCAACTTAAGGTGAAAGCTCGGTTGAGCAAGGGTGTCGGGTGTCAGGATGGAATTGTCTGTTGGAGGCGAAAAAACCTCACACCTACCACCATTCACCTCACCTATTCATCCACAATGTTTTTTTCAAACAGGTTCCGTTTAATACATAGCTCCCCAACATTGCTCGCTTTCCCCCACACCCCACACCCCA
>NZ_JAVKEA010000091.1:0-45306 GCF_040221695.1 Coleofasciculus sp. E2-BRE-01
CCTGGTAAACACTGTGAGCCAGGGAAACATCCATCAAGATAATATCTGCATCTCCCGCGTGGGCAATTTTCATGACCTCCTCTACATCTTCGGTTCCCTTGACATTCAAGCCACCCCGCTTCGTGAGAATTTTGGAAAAAACGCGAAGATTAATGGGATCGTCTTCTACAATCAGAACGGTTTTCATGGGCGTTGCATCAAGAAAGTCGTCTTTTCAACAAAAGTGCGATTTGATCATCAGTCTGACAGGGACTGGGCAATGTTGCCACAAAAAAAATCAAATTTTCATCTCGTTGTGGTTAGAAATTAGGAAACAGAACTCATGGCAAAACAGTTGAATCTGCTGGCGACCGGTCAAATTATTCCCACGCCCCTCCATGCAGAGATGCAACAGTCATATCTTGAATATGCCATGAGTGTCATCGTTGGGCGTGCCCTGCCAGACGTTTGCGACGGTCTAAAGCCCGTGCATCGGCGTATTTTGTATGCCATGTACGAATTGGGTTTAACACCCGATAGACCCTACCGCAAGTGCGCTCGCGTAGTGGGTGATGTTTTGGGGAAATATCATCCCCATGGGGATCAAGCTGTATACGATGCTATGGTGCGCTTGGTCCAAGACTTTTCCACTCGCTATCCACTATTGGGGGGTCATGGCAATTTTGGGTCGGTGGATAACGACCCACCGGCTGCCATGCGTTACACAGAGACGCGGCTGTCTCCCATTAGTCATGAAGCCCTCCTATCAGAAATTGGCGAGGCAACCGTTGATTTTATCGATAATTTCGACGGCTCTCAACAGGAGCCAGTGGTTTTACCCGCTCAACTACCCATTTTACTGCTCAATGGTTGCTCTGGCATCGCGGTTGGCATGGCAACGAATATTCCGCCTCATAATCTGGGCGAAATTGTGGACGGGTTAATCGCCTTGATTGATCGCCCGGATCTGGCGGATGAAAAATTGTGGAAATTAATTCCCGGACCCGATTTTCCCACGGGGGGTGAAATTATCGACACGTCGGGAATTCGGGATGCCTATCGCAGTGGACGCGGCATTATTCCGGTGCGGGGAATCGCCAAGGTAGAAGAGCTTCAAGTTGGTCGCACTCGCCGTCATCGCCGCACGGCACTCATTGTCACAGAATTACCCTATCAAGTGAATAAAGCGGCTTGGATTGAAAAAATTGCCGATCTGGTTAACCAAGGACGCTTAGAGGGAATTTCTGATTTGCGCGATGAGAGCGATCGCCGGGGGATGCGGGTGGTTGTGGAACTTAAACGGGATGCTCATCCCAGAGATGTTCTCAAACACCTCTACAAACAAACTCCTCTACAAAGTAACTTTGGCGCGATAATGCTGGCATTAGTCAACGGACAGCCCCGCCAGCTACCCCTACGGCAATGTCTGGAAGAATTCTTACGGTTCCGGGAACAAACCCTGACCCGGCAATATACCTATGAACTTGACCAGAAACGACAACGGCGTCATCTGGTGGAAGGATTATTGGTTTGCTTAAATCAACTCACTCGCGTGATTGAAATCCTCACCCATGCGCCTGATGGCACAACCGCCAAGACTCGGTTTCAAGACCAGTTAAACCTGAGTGAGAGTCAAGCTGATGCCATCCTCGCCATGCCGATGCGCCGCCTCACGGGGTTAGAACGGCAAAAACTCCAAACCGAATTTGAGGAACTCACCGCCCGCATTGAAACCCTCCAGGAATTACTCAGTAGCCGACATGAACTCCTCAAAACCCTGAAAAAAGAACTGCGATCGCTCAAACGGAAATATGCTGATCCGCGTCGCACCAAGATCCGGTCAGCGCAATCTCTTAAAGAACCAAAACAACCCAAATCCGAAAAACAAACCCGCAAGAAAACCAAAACCTCAGACACCCCAAAAACCTCAACCTCAAAACCACCATCGCCGAGTCTGATTGACACGGAAGTCGAACAAACGGTTCTGGAGTTTACCTATCAAGGACACGTACAACGCCTACGTTCTGCCCCTGATCCCAAATCCAAACCCTCGATCAAAGATGGGAACGATTTTGTGGTTCAGACCCAGCAAACCAGCACAGCGTCAGAATTTGCCACCCTCACCAGTGGAGGCAAAGCCTACCCCTTGAAAGTACAAGATATCCCGCCAGCCGCCGGACGCAAGCAAGGCATCCCCTTGACTCGTCTCCTTCCTGATGCGGCTCAATCCGAAACCGTTATTGCCCATTTTCGACCCCAAGAACTCACTGAGTCTCTCAGCCTAATTTTGCTCACCCAACAGGGGCGCGTGAAGCGTCTACCTGCTACCGAGTTACTTAACTTAACGGCACGCGGTTTAACCGTAATTAAACTCAAAGAGGAGGATTCACTGGCGTATGTTGCTTTAGCTCAACCCACCGACGATCTGATTATTGCCACCAGTAATGGGCGCTTATTACGCTTTGAAATTAACGACCAAAATTTGCCGATTATGGGGCGTACAGCCCAAGGAAATCAGGCGTTGCGACTGCGGCGTCGGGAGCAATTAGTGGGATGTGTCGCGATCGCTCCCAACGAGAATCTTTTACTGGTATCCGAGCAAGGCTATGGCAAACGCATCGGACTCGGTGTCGTCAGACGCATCAAACGCGGTGATCTTGGCACTCAAGCCCTTCAATTTAAAACCTCAATGGATCGGTTGATAGGAGTCATCAATGCCTCTCAAACCGAGACGGCTGTGTTGCTTACCAGCGATGAGCGAGTCATGACGGTATCGTTAAAATCTGTAAAGTTGTTAGGGAAAGATGGGTGTGGCGATCGCTTGGTCAAACTCAAGTCAGATGAAACAATTATCGCGGTTACAACAATCCTGCCGTGATTACGTAGGTGCACGGCAGTGCATTGGTGTCAACTACAGGCGAGAAAACCAATGCTGGCAAGGTTTTAAGCTGTGTCTATCTACTCCTCGACATTTCCCCCTCATCCCCTAACCCCAACTCCGGACCTGGGGAGAAGGGGGATCGGATTCTCTTATTCCTCTCTTGCTCCCCTCTCCCAAGCTTGGGAGAGGGGCTGGGGGTGAGGGCTGGCGTGGGAGAGGGGCTGGGGGTTAGGGGTTGAGCTTAAGTTGACACGGGTGGGCAGTGCCGTGTCCCTACAGGTGGGTCTGATGTAACCGAAAACTTTTCGATCAGCTAGATATGGTTTTATAGTGGGGGATAAGTGTGAAGTGAATAATATTTAATCCCTAAAGCTTGGGAATTCTGGAAGCACCAGTATAGAAAATCTAACTTAAGTGATAGTTCAACCATCATGACCGATCCCAAACGACCTCCGAGTGCGCCGCCACCCCCTCCACCCCGCGTTCCTCCAGCGCCACCGCCACCGCCCAGGGGAGGAGCATCTCGGAAAGCGCCGCCAGGGGCAACCCAAGCGATGCCCTCTAAAACAATGCCGATGCCGCCTAAAGCGGATCAATCAGCATCAGATCCTACTGCCGTTAAAACAGCACCGAGTTCTCGTCAAGCTTCACCTGGCGTTAAACCCCGGACACCAGCGCCGAGTGCAGGACTTTCTCCCGGACAGCCAACATTAGCCCAATTGATCCGGGAAGCCTATGACAAGGGATTTTCTGACGTTCACGTCGGTGTCGGTGAAGTCCCTCGGATGCGGAACCGAGGGGAAATGGAACATACAGAATATCCTGTAACTGATAAACCCACGTTCATGAATTGGTTGCGGGAAATTCTCACCGATGAAGAAATTCGTCGCTTCCAAAACGAACTCGAATTTGATGGTGCGGCACAGTATGACTTTGCCCGGGTGCGGATTAATATCTTCGACTCCCTGACTGGACCGGCAATAGTTCTGCGCTTGATTCCACTCAAGATTTTGACGATGGAACAGTTGCGACTCCCTTCAATCCTTAGGGATGTCTGTAATTATCACAAGGGTTTAATTCTGGTCACGGGTCCAACTGGTTCAGGTAAGTCAACGACGCTAGCGGCAATGATTGACTACATGAACAAGGAGATGCCGAAGCATATCATTACGATTGAAGACCCGATTGAATTTGTTCACAAAAGCCAAAAAGCCCTAATTAAACAGAGGGAAGTCGGCGCTCATACCCTCCAGTTTGACAATGCTTTAAAAGCCTCCTTGCGGGAAGATCCGGATGTGATTCTGGTGGGGGAAATGCGGGATCGGGGCACCGTTAATACTGCGCTGAAAGCTGCTCAAACAGGTCACTTGGTTATGGGAACGCTGCACACGAACAGTGCGGTGAAGACTATTGAACGGATTCTCAATCTTTATAATCCAGAAGAACAACACGCCATCCGTGTGGCTTTTGCTGAATCAATGGTGGCAATCATTGCCCAAGGGTTATGTCGCACCACTGATGGCAAACGTGCCGCCTTCCACGACATTCTGATTAATACAGAAGCGATTCGGGATTATATCCGCAAGGGTGAATATGAGGAAGTTCACGAACTGATGGCGGCTAATGAATTTGACGGCATGATGACGATGAATAAGTCCTTGTTTAACCTTTATCAGGAAGGACGTATCACTGAAGAAACTGCCCTAGAACAGTCGCCGACTCAAAATGAAATGGCGATGATGTTACGGGGTCGTATTTAATTGTCATTTGTCATTTGTCATTTGTCATTTGTCATTCGTCATACTCGCTTCCCGAAAAGAAGCAAGCTACGTCTTATGTTAAGACAACAAGGCGGCAGCAAGGAAAATCTTATCTTATGATCTGCCGCCTTGATTTACTAGAAAAAACTCTAATTTGTGACGATCAACAATCAACAATCAGCAATCAGCAATGAACGAGACTCAACGCTCGTTTCCTCAGTTATTTAAGGGCATTGCCCTATTTACACCAGGGGGAGATTTAATTTATAGCGTTGACCCTAGTAAACAAGAGCATTGGCATTTGCATCTGTGTGCGAGTTTACAAGAAATTCTCGGATTACCGGAACCGCCCCATTTTTTAGTGCCGGGATATACTGGCACAATTGATCGTTGGCTCGATCCTTATACCCAGCAGATGCGAACGTCAGCAGAACTTTATCCCCCCATCCAACACCATCAGGCTTTGCTGAATGCGGTGTTTGGCGTTAGAAATCTGGTCTGGCAAGTCACTCCTTGGCGGGAAGAGTCTTGTGATCCAATGGTTTTGGAGACGTATCGCGATCGCTTTCCCCAATTGTGGCAGGATCATGATTTGATTATCCGCTGCGATCGCCCGGATGAATGTCTAGAACAGTTGTCTGATGCTAATCCTAGGCATGATCACGATTCAAGTCTGATCCAATCTCCCCAGAGTTATGCTTGGTCTTTTCCAGAACGTTGGACGATTCAACAAACACCGTGGCGAGAATCGTCCCACCTACCGTCTACAGGCATTAATACTCTAGACTCCCCGAACTCCGAGAGAGAATCGAATCCGAATCAGCCTGAATCTACACCCTTAACTACTTCTAGTTATGTCCTACGCTTATTTGTATCGGGACATAGTGGATCAACTGAACATATCCTGAAAAAACTGCATCAGTTACTCGAACAATCCCTACAACATCCTTATACTCTAAAAGTAATTGATGTATTTAAGCATCCTGAACAAGCAGAAGCTAATCAAATTTCAGCGACTCCCACACTGCTGCGAGTGTGGCCCCCCCCCGTCCGACGTATTGTTGGCGATTTGAATGACTTGGAAAATCTTTTACGTATACTTATTGCTCCTGAGGCTCAACGATAAAAGTAAGCCTAGAACTAAAGTTCTGGCTCAAAGCTTAAACCCGTTAAAACGGGTTCAAAGACTTACCAATTCAGCGATATTCTGCTTAAGTCGAATAGCACTGAAATAAGCATTTGGGGAGCGCCAAAACCCTTTATCTATCGTAGTGGCGTGGCACACCTTATTTGGTGGATTAGAATTGTAGGGGCGCAAGCCTTGCGCCCAGTTTAAATGTCAAATCTATTCCACAATTTTAGCTGTGTCAGTCCGCCATCGTGGGTTTCGACTTCGCAAGGGCCCACCAGCCTTAAGTCAACGTCATTCGATTAAGTTGAGCGACTTGAGGAGTGCGTCCTTTTAAACCTGTCATTAATTGCAGAGCATAACACTTAACAGGATACAGATGACGCAACATCCATAATCCTAGGCGACGTAGGGTAACGATGGGCAACCAGTTATTAGAAAATATTCGATCTAGGAAATCAGTAAAGCCTAAAATGACGAGATTTTCGTGTTTGCGCCACCGTTCGTAGCGCTTGAGTATCCGTTCGTCTCCGATATCTTCACCCTGTTGATGGGCGTCTTGGATGACTTGGGCAAGGGCGGCAGCGTCTCGGATGCCCATATTTAGCCCTTGTCCACCCACAGGATGGCAACAATGGGCGGCGTCGCCAATCAGGGCGAGGCGGTGTTGAGTGTAGCGATCGCTTTGCATTAACTGCACGGGAAAAACGATGCGATCGCTATCGAGTTCTAAATGCCCTAAAAGTCCACCTGTGCGGTATTCTAGGAGTTCTAGGAATTCCTTTTCATCTAAGTCTTTTAACTGGTGGGCTTCGGCGTGAGGGGCTGTCCACACTACCTGACAGCGATTTTCAGCCAGAGGGAGTACACCCATCGGACCACTCTCCCAGAAGCGTTCAAAGGCGGTATCGTTATGGGATTTCTCCGTTTTGATGCGGGCGGTGACGCAAGATTGCCAATATTTCCAGCCTTTTGTCCCGATTCCGGCGGCTGTACGAATGCGCGATCGCGAACCATCAGCCGCGACAACTAAGCGCGATCGCAAGTGCTGAGATGTTCCATCCACGTTTACCGTAACCTCTACCCCAGAGGCTTGATACTCCACATCCACCACTTCCGCTGGAGATAACCAGCTTACAGTCGGACAATCTGCCAAAAACTCATACAGCGACGTAAGCAGGGGACGATGTTCGCCCACATACCCCAAATCCTGCGTGCCTAAATCGCTGGGGTGAAATTGCACAAATTGGGGATAATCGCCATCAGAGAGGCGAATTTGCCGATAGGTGGCAATTTGCGGCTGAATAGTCTGCCAAACCCCAATTCCTTGGAAAATGCGCCCAGAAAGCAGTGATAGGGCGTAAGCTTGCCGTCTGGCTACGGCGACTGACTGAGGTTTTGCCTCAATTAATCCGATCCGTAACCCGGACTTTTTCAACGCACAGGCGAAGGTTGCACCGACAATACCGCCGCCAACGATGACCAGATCGTAGTCAAAGGTTTGATTGTATGCCTGTTCTTGCGTCATTTTCAGAGAATGTATCGAAATGATAAGCATTTTTACTTTTCTTCATTTTGACGCGGATAGCTGAAGAGGGCAAGGACTTGTCACGTCTGTAAACCAATCCACCCTTACCAGCTTCTGATACCAAATCAGGGTCATTGGTGACAAGTTAAGCTGGTACGCTAGTTGTCAAGGGAGTAGGGAAAAATATATACCGAAAGTAGTTCGCGAGAATTAGCTGCGAACAAATTCCTTTAAGTTTCCATCTGAGTTATAAATATTTCTTGAGAAAAATGTTGAGAGACATAGGCTAATAAGATGAACATATCGCTAATATGTCCTAGTCCCGAAGAAAAATTTGCCCAATTTCCGATTACTTGTTGCAAATAAACCCATTAACTTGCATCATTGATGAATAGATAGCAAAAAAACTTAATAGAGGATTCACAATGAGTACCTACGCACAAGAACTCAGAGCGACGGCACAGGCAATGGTTGCCCCCGGCAAGGGTGTCTTGGCGATGGATGAAAGTAATGGCACTTGTAATAAGCGATTAGGGAAGGTTGGTATCGACCAAACCGAAGAGATGCGTCGCACCTATCGCGAGTTAATTTTAACCACGCCTAATTTGGAGAATTACATCAGTGGCGCGATTCTCTATGATGAAACGATTCGCCAATCGACCAAAGACGGGACACCGTTTCTCAAGGTGATGACCGATGCGGGGATAATCCCTGGAATTAAAGTGGATACTGGCGCCAAAGACATGGCAGGTTTCCCTGGGGAAAAAGTAACCGAAGGACTCGATGGTCTGCGCGATCGCATTGCGGAGTATTATCAAATGGGCGCTCGCTTTGCCAAATGGCGGGCAGTGATCACGATTGGTGATGGCATTCCCAGCCGGGGTTGTATCGAGGCAAATGCCCATGGATTAGCCCGGTATGCCAAACTCTGTCAGGAAGGGGGTTTGGTTCCCATTGTGGAACCGGAAGTGCTGATTGATGGGGATCATACTCTGGAACGCTGTTATCAGGTAACGGAGGAAACCCTACGCACTGTCTTCAATCAGCTTTACACTCAGCGGGTAGCTTTCGACCAAATGATCCTTAAACCCAGTATGGTCATTTCTGGGAAGGATTGCCCCAACCAAGCCAGTGTGAATGAAGTGGCAGATGCAACGGTGCAATGTTTGATGAATTCAGTTCCAGCATCTGTGGCGGGTGTAGCATTCCTGTCTGGGGGTCAAAGTAATCAGCAGGCATCGGCTCACTTGAATGCAATGAATGTAAAATATGCAGACCAAGCGCCTTGGACATTAACCTTCTCTTATGCCCGTGCTATCCAGCAACCTGCTTTGGAAGCGTGGAAGGGGAAAGAATCAAATCTGTCTTTAGCCCAAAAACTGCTGCTACATCGGGCGAAGTGCAATGGTGCTGCCCATGAGGGTCAGTATACACCTGAGGTGGAGAAAGAACTGGAACCTGTGACGGCTTAGGTTTATTCTCAGGACTGACTCAGGTTTAACTGTTAAACCATCATCTGTAGGGGCGATTCATGAATTGCCCCTACTATGCTTAATTCCCAAATGAGTTATTCTGAAACAAAGCCTGCCTTCCCAGGCTTTCTCTTATTCAACTGGTCAAGAGGAAATACGATGACAGCGCTGGAAGCTTTGCAATCTGTCCAATTTGTCACTGTAAAAGGCAAGCGTTTAGCCGTTATCAGCGCCGATGAATGGAAAGCGCTAATTGAATGGTTAGAAACCCTCGAAGATGTACAAATTACCCGGACAGCATTTGCCGACTTAAAAGCAGCAGGGGGCAATCGCGCGGTTGCAGGTTGGTTGAAGTGGGATGAGGTGGAGAAAGAGTTGGAGTGAGTCGTTACACAGTCTATGTCACTCCTGATGCCTTTGGCGAAATCAAAAACCTTCCAGGGAATATTAAACAGCGCATCAGACGAGTAATTGGGGAATTAGCCGACAATCCCCGCCCACCTCAAAGCAAAATGCTTAACCTCCCCGATGTGGAAGCAGAGGTATGGCGGCTAGGGTTAGACAATTGGCGACTATTGTACGCGATCGCAGAAACGGACAAAATTATCGATGTATTGGCTATCCGTAAACGCCCCCCTTACGATTATGGCGATTTGGAAACCTTGCTGGAAGAGTTAGAGTAGCGATCGCGATCCCCCTTATTTAGGTTGTAGGTTGGGTTTCGACTTCGCTCAACCCAACAGAATATCGGGCTAAGGTTCCCTACTACAAGCCGAAACTAATTCATCAAATAAGGTGTGCCACGCCACTATGGTGGGTAATTAACAAATTCTGGGGAGTTGATCCCCCACTAGCATATCGACAATACGTTCCGCCCCAAACGCCGTTTGCAGTAATACTACACCCGCAGGGGAATCAATCACTTCACCAATAATAGAGGAATCCTCTCCGGCTGGGTGAGACTTCATCGCCGATAATACAGATTCGGCGTGCGATCGCGGTACAATAACCACCAGTTTCCCTTCATTAGCTAGATATAGCGGATCTAATCCCAGAATTTCACAAACTCCATTCACCTCTTCCCGAATCGGAATCGACGCCTCATCTAAACGAATCCCCACTTCAGAACTTTGGGCAAATTCATTTAATACTGTAGCGACACCACCGCGAGTTGCATCCCGCATCGCATGAATGTGGGGACAAACCTCAAGAATCGCATCCACTAACCCATTTAACGGTTGACAATCGCTTTTTATATCCGTTGATAATGCCAATTCCCCACGGGCAATTAAAATAGCTGCACCATGATTTCCCAATTGACCATTAATAATTACTGCATCACCGGGTTGAATATGATGGGCGGAAATAGAAACATTTTCTCTAATAACACCAATTCCGGCTGTATTAATAAACAGTTTATCCGCCGAACCCCGATGAACGACTTTGGTATCCCCAGTCACCACCTGCACCCCAGCAGCATCGGCGGCGTTTTTCATACTGAGAACGACTTTCCGCAAGGTTTCGACAGATAGTCCTTCTTCCATAATCATGCTACAGGTTAGATACAGGGGTTTTGCCCCACTGACGGCTAAATCGTTGACGGTTCCATTGATGGCTAATTCCCCAATATTACTACCAGGAAAAAAGAGGGGATCAACGACATAAGAATCCGTGGTAAAGGCTAATCGATCGCCCTGACTGATGAGTTGGGCGAGGGGAATCGTGGCTTGATCTTCCAGTTGGGAGAGGATGGGGTTATCGAAACTCCCGACAAAAATATCATCGATTAAATCCCGCATGGCTTTGCCACCACTACCATGGGCGAGGGTAATGGCGGTATCTTTAACTTTATTAGGGCGGCGTCGAATTTTTTCGATTTTTTGGAAGAGAGGATTTTGGTTATTTGTCATTTGTCATTTGTCATTTGTTATGTAGTCGGGGCGGGTGTAGGGTGCGTTAGCGTAAGCGTAACGCACCATTTCAAAAGATAGTAGTGAAACCCGCCTTTACACAATTTTTCCTATCTTTCTCATCTCCCCCACCTCCTTTATGTGTGATGTTTACCTCCTTTACCGGGTTTATCGGAATGTAATTCACCACCAACTGCCCAATTTTCTCGATCAAATTCATCAATGTGAATTGTTACCCATTCGGGTTTCGTGCCTAAGGTGGAAACAAGGGTATCCGTGAGGGCTTTGGCAAGTTCACGTTTTTGATCAACAGAGTGACCTTGGGCAATCTGAACTGTGACAAATGGCATAACCGTTTATTCTCCACTCTAAAACTGTGTTTTAACAGCATTGTATGAGGGAAAACAGACGGATTTTGTAGTTGAATTATCGGTTTGGTGGATAAAGTTTGGGGGCTAAACCCACCTTGACAAATGTTCTCCCGCGACTGTTTAAACTCTCAAGAAACACGTTCTGATACAGGGGGTTGAGGAGAGGGTGACCTGATGCAATTGAGTAAAGGGCGACCCGATGTCATTGAGTGGAATGGTGTTGTTAATTTATGCAGGCGGGTCGCCCCTACAGGGGGTTAATTGATGCCGACGGCGGTTTTGGTGACTTTGGATAGGCGTCCATATTTGTAATAGGCAGCACAAGCCCCCTCTGAAGATACCATACAAGTTCCGATTGGGTTTTCTGGTGTGCAAGCTGTACCAAAAACTTTACATTGCCAAGGTTTCATGACACCTTTGAGGATTTCTCCACATTGACAGGCTTTGTGATCGGCGACTTGACGATTGGGAAGGGTAAATTTAACTTCGGCATCAAATTGGGCGTAGTCGGGGCGAATTTTAAACCCCGAATTGGCAATATCACCGAGTCCTCGCCATTCAAATTTTTGCCGCACTTCAAATACGGTATTCATCGCGTCTAAGGCGACACGATTTCCTTGGGGTTGAACGATGCGATCATATTGATTTTCTACCTCGCAGCGTCCTTGAATCAGTTGCTGCAAAATCATCCACAGGGATTGCAAAATATCTAAAGGTTCAAATCCGGAAACCACTAGCGGTTTTTGGTACTGTTGGGCAATAAAGTGATAGGGTTCTGTACCAATAACCATGCTGACATGACCCGGACCAATAAAGGCATCCAGTTGTAAATCGGGATTGTCTAATAAGGCTTGTAAGGCGGGAATAACTAGAACGTGATTGCAGAACATACTGAAGTTTTGCAGTCCTTCAGCATCGGCTTGCAGGATGGTTAATGCGGTACTGGGGGCAGTGGTTTCAAAGCCCAGTCCGAAGAAAACCACTTCTTTATCCGGGTTATCTTTGGCAATTTGCAGGCTATCTAGGGGAGAATACACCATACGAATATCCGCCCCGGCTGCTTTGGCTTGGAGGAGGCTTTTCTGGGAACCGGGAACCCGCATGGCGTCACCAAAGGTGGTGAGGATAACATTAGGATAGTCTGCGATCGCGATCGCGTCATCTAGGCGTCCCCTTGGCATTACGCAGACGGGACAACCGGGACCATGGATTAATTCGATGCTATCGGGTAAGATTTCTTCGAGTCCATATTTAAAGATGGAATGGGTATGACCGCCACAGACTTCCATCACTTTTAGCGGTTGGCTGGGAGTTTTGCCTAATTGAGTGGTTAAGGTTTGGATTTCTCGCAGTAGGGCTTTGGCTTTTTGGGGATCGCGAAATTCGTCAACGTATTTCATAATTTGTCATTCGTCATTCGTCATTTGTCATTTGTCATTTGTCATTCGGCTAAGGCGAGTTCTTGGAGTAATTGTAAGGTTTCAGCGGCTTCTTGTTCGTCGAGGCGATTCATGGCGAAGCCGACGTGAACTAATACCCAATCGTTAATACAGGTGTCGATGGGATGATTTTCATCAATAATACAGGCAATATTAACTTGGCGTTGGACGCCGCCAATATTGACCATGGCGAGTTGATGTTCTCTATTCGTTATTTCAGTAATTTGACCGGGAATGCCTAAACACATTTTTCTGTTGTCCTTTGTGGGTTGTTGGTTGTTTTGGGTAAGCTGAGGGTTGAATTTGGAGGAGGGCGGGTTTTGTTGAAAGGTTATCGGTAGGGAGGGCGGGTTTTGTTGAAAGGTTATTGGTGACATCTAATTGAGTCCCTAAACCCGCCCCTACAAATTGTCCCTAAACCCGCCCCTACATCTTGCGGCGATTACGGCTTGTCCTAATGATAATCCTCCATCATTGGGTGGAACTAAGCTGTGTGTCAATACTCTCATCCCCATTCTCTCTAAATTTTCCCTAACTTGGGTCAATAAAATCCGGTTTTGAAACACACCTCCAGTGAGGATCACTTGATTGCTGATTAAATCAGGACGTAACTGCTGAACCATATTCGTGATCGCGTCGGCTAATCCTTGGTGAAATTTGGCAGCAATGAGGGACTTTGGCATAGTTTGCTGTAAATCGTCCAATAATGCAAGCCATAGGGGATAAGAGTCTAAAATTAATTCTGTTTCCTGATCTAGTTTGCCAATGTTAAAGGGATATGCCCCGACTTCTTTAACATAATTTAAGCTATCTGGGGTAACTAGGGCTTCCATTTCAATCGCCGCTTGCCCTTCATAGCTACAGTTTGTCCGACAAATCCCCAATGCTGCGGCTACTGCATCAAATAATCGTCCAGCAGATGAGGCGAGGGGTGAGTTAATTCCTTTTTCGATGAGTTGATTCAGTAAGGGATGAGGTTTTTGATCCAGAAATTGAATTAGATCTAACTCCCCATACTCTTGTTTTAACTTGTTCCAGTCCAATGCTGCCATTAAATGGGCATAGGTATTGCGCCAGGGTTGATAAATTGCCTGTTCTCCGCCAATCATGGCGATGGGTTTAAATCTGCCTAATCGTTTAAATCCCTGATAATCGGCTAAGAGGAATTCTCCACCCCAAATTGTGCCATCTTCTCCATAGCCTAATCCATCTAAGGCAATTCCTAATAGGGGAGGAGTTGTAAGTGGAATGTCATTTTCTGCCATACAAGCGGCAATATGGGCATGATGATGTTGGATAGAATGTAAGGTAAGATTATTCGCGGTAGCGAGTTCTTGTCCGAGTTTAGTCGAGAGGTATTCGGGATGTTTGTCTGTGGCGATCGCACTCGGTTTATGGTCAAATAGGTTTAGGTATAGATTTAGGGTAGTCTGGTAAGCGTTAAAGGAGGCAGCATTCTCTAAGTCTCCTAAATGTTGAGATAAAATTGCTTGTCCGTCTCGCAATAAACAGAACGTATTTTTCAGTTCACTCCCCATCGCCAGAATCGGCGGACATTTTTCAAATCCTGGGGGTAAAGGAATGGGTTTGGGGGCATATCCACGGGCGCGGCGTAGGATTTGGGTGTGGAGGGTGTGTCTTGCCATAGTTCCTTTGTAGGGGCGGGTTTCACAATTATCGTTTTTTGTCACCCTGATGTGACTAAACCCGCCCCCATCAAAGTTTTGAGGTTGTCGTTTAGAGGGAATAACTCGCACCACCGAATCATCGACACGATTGACAATATCACGGTTATGCAGCAGCAAATAATCCGCGATTTTGCCTAATTTTAAACGGGCGTCTTGATTATCGATACATTGTGGTTCATCAGAGAGATTACCACTGGTTAAAATAATCGGATAATCCAGTCGTTGCATGACTAGATGGTGTAAAGGAGTATAGGGTAGCATAAACCCCAACGTTGTTTGTCCTGGTGCGACTGAATCCGCAATTTTGGCTGTAGAGACGCGCCATGGCGCGTCTCTACAATTGGCGCGATTCGGGATAACATCAATTAAAACAATAGGTGCGGCGGGACTTTGGAATAATTCCTTTTCCTGAGCATTCAGAGTACAATACTGTTCAATCACCCCTAAATCTCGCGCCATCAACGCAAAAGGTTTATGATACCGTTGCTTGCGCGATCGCAACTGTTGTACTGTGGTTTCATTGGTGGCATCACAGGCTAAATGAATCCCGCCTAATCCTTTAATCGCCACAATTTCCCCCTGTTGCAGCAGAGTACAAACGGTATCGATGGGGTTAGATGTATCAATTTTTTCACCATTTGCCCCTTCTAACCATACCCTTGGTCCACAAACCGGACAAGCAATGGGTTGGGCGTGGAAGCGGCGATTTTCGATATCGTGGTATTCCCTATCGCAATCGGGACACATCGCAAACTCTGCCATGCTAGTCTGCTTACGGTCATAGGGAATCGAGCGAATAATGCTTAGACGGGGACCACAATGGGTACAATTAGTAAACGGGTAATTGTACCAGCGCGATCGCGAATCAAAGGTTTCGGCTTGACATTGGGGACAGGTGGCGGCGTCAGCAGGTATTTGAGTTTGAACGGTACTATTGACACTCTGGGCAATGGTAAAGTCATGGAACGTGCGATCGCCTTGATAAAAAGTACGGTCAATCGATTCAATCTTGGCAAGGGGAGGGCAGTCTGTTTGTAAGCGTTGCACAAAATCTGCGATCGCGTCTGTTGTTCCTGATACGTAAATTAAGACACCTTGACCATCATTACAGACTTCTCCTTTCAGATTACACGTCTTTGCCAAACGATACACCGTTGGGCGAAATCCCACCCCTTGTACCATACCGCGCACGCGAATTTCTTCCTGGCTGATTGGGGATAGATGATTGTTTATTGCCATGTGCCTTACGCCCTTAACGTTTCTGGGCGCAAGCCTTGCGCCCCTACCAGGGTAATGTATCAATTTCAGCTTACCAAGAAGCCGTGGTTTTATAGCAGTAGACACATTGATGAGGACGTTCGTCACCATTGTAGAGACGTTGCATGCAACGTCTCTACATCAATGATGTGTCCTAACCGCTATGTCGGTTACTATAATTTGGTTTGTCGTCAGGTAATCTTAGCCTAAATTATAGAGAAATCAGGACTGTAAAGCAAATTTATCGTATTCTAAAACACTCGTTCACCGTAATCATACAATTAGGAAAAGCCAGAATATCAATCGACTGTTGCCCTTTTAGAATTAACTGACGTTGGTAACCATCTACTTGAGGATCTCTAAAAACGTGAAGTTGCTGGGTTGTCACATTAAACACCCAATAGTCAACAATACCTGCGGCGGCGTAAAGATTGGCTTTACTTCCTAAATCTCGATTGATTGTGGTATCAGCAATTTCGACAATCAGGTAAACTTCCTCTGGGCGAGGATGATAGTCAGCATAAAAGTTAGCATTGGGATGGACGACGGCAATGTCAGGTTCTGGTTCTGAGTAGGTATCGAGTTGAATCGGATCTTGCAGTCGTACTAAGACTTGATCCCCCAGAAGCTTTTCCAAACATTTTTCAAGACGTTTACAAAGTGCGCTATGGGCAGGACCTTTGGGCATTTTCTGAATTATTTGTCCGGCGATGAGTTCAACTTTTTCATCCGCTGCTAAAATACCGACCTCTGCCATTCGATGGTAATCAGCCGTAGTAATCAGGCGAATATTGGTGAGTGGAAGGGGGGTTACGGTCATAGGTTGGATATCAGCTTAGAGCTTCATTTTATTATAAATTCTCAGTCATGAGTTAAAGTAGATTAAATGACTAATCGATCCATGTTGTGAATGTTAACACTTCGCCTCACTCAACAGGTTGAAAACCCACCCGACTCTTACCGAGTAGATGTTGTTCTAGACGACAAAGTAACGAGTCAGAGTACAAGAGTCTATTTTAAGTTCAACATCAACGAACAAGACCAAGAAAAAATCCGCTGGTATCTGGAAGACTTCCTTGAATACCCGCAAATCCCCGCGCCGACAATTGCAGCAACTATTGAACAGCAAATGGTAGCCATTGGGGTGGAACTGTTCGAGAAATTATTTCAAGCCAACGACGACACCCGCCAAATTTGGTCACAATTGCGCCACCGACTGAATCATACTCGTGTAGAAATTGTCACGGGTGTTACCGATGCGGCGGCTATTCCCTGGGAACTCATTCGTAATCCTGATCATAATTTGCCATTGGTGTTACAGACGGGGGCGTTTGTCCGCACGCACCCTAATCCCCAACAGCCTCCCCAGCTTCCCGAAACAGACAGCAGTAAAATGCGGATTCTGCTGGTCATTTGTCGCCCCCAAGGTGGCAATGATGTACCATTTCGCTCTGTCGCCACCCAATTAATTCGGGGATTGACAGATAGCGCCCGTGAGATATTTCAACTCGATGTTTTGCGTCCCCCAACTTTTCAACGGTTGGAGGAAGTGCTGCGACAAGCCAAAGCCGAGGGAAAGCCTTATCATATCGTTCATTTTGATGGACATGGGGTGTATGAAGACCCCTATGCCAAGGATTCGGGAAAGCCAGCAAATCCGAAACGGATGCGGGGCTATTTATTATTTGAGAAACCTGACTATCGGAAGAATCGAGAACCAGTACATGGCAAGCGAATTGGTCAATTGCTAGCAGAGACAGAAGTCTCGTTGTTAGTTCTCAATGCTTGTCGTTCAGCTTACACAGAAGCACCCACTCAACCGGGCAAAACTCTGGCAGATAACCAGACAAGTGCTTATGGTTCCCTCGCGCAGGAGGTGATGAAAGCGGGAGTAGTGGGAGTGGTGGCAATGCGCTACAAAGTCTATGTGATTACGGCTGCCGAGTTTGTGGCTCAACTATACGCGGCACTTGCCCAAGGTCAAACCCTTGGTGAAGCTGTCACCCAAGGACGCCAGCAATTATACGCCCAACCCCTGCGGGAAATTTCTGATGAGGCACAAACGCTACAAGATTGGTTAGTGCCAGTGGTATATGAGACTGTACCCAATGCGATTCGATTAACCTCTCCCCCAGACTCTCTCTTGCAAGGAGAGGGAAGTCTAGCTTATCTGAGTAGTAGGGGACTTGATGGGCAATTGCCCAAACATCCAGAAGCGGGTTTTTTGGGACGCGATGAAACACTGCTAGGGATTGACCGCGCTTTCGATACCCAATCTATCGTTTTGCTACACGCTTATGCAGGGAGTGGCAAAACCTCCACGGTGGCTGAGTTTGGGCGCTGGTATGCTTTGACTGGCGGTGTGAAGGGATTGGTTTTGTTTACCTCCTTTGAGCGGTATCTGCCTTTAGCGCGAGTGCTGGATAAGATGGGTCAGGTGTTTGAACGTCAGTTAGAAGCGCTGGGAGTTCACTGGCTAACATTGAGTGATGAACAACGGCGGGATACCGCCCTGCAACTGTTGCAGCAAGTACCTGTGCTGTGGATTTGGGATAATGTTGAGCCAGTCGCAGGCTTTCCTACGGGTACAGAGTCGGCGTGGAGTGCGGTTGAACAACAAGAACTGGTAGATTTTTTACGAGAGGCGCAGCAAACAAAGGCAAAATTCTTGTTAACCTCCCGCCGGGATGAGCAAGGGTGGCTGGGTGATTTGCCGCACCGAATTACTATCCTACCAATGCCGATGCGGGAACGAGTGCAGTTAGCCAAGGCGGTGGCGAAGAAATACGGACATCAGCTAACGGAGGTGGAAGACTGGCGACCTTTGTTGCGATACAGTCACGGTAACCCGATGACTATTACCGTTGTGGTCGGTCAGGCGCTACGGAATGGGTTGAGAAGTAGAGAACAGATTGAAGATTTTGTCCTTCAGTTACGTTTTGGTGAGGCTGAAATTGATGATGATGAGCGTGAAGGGCGATCAAAATCTTTGGGAGCATCCTTGAGTTACGGCTTTAGGAATGCTTTCACTGAGAAGGAACGCAAGCAGTTAGCTTTACTGTACTTCTTCCAAGGATTTGTGAATGTGGGAGCTTTGTGTCTAATGGGTCTCCCTGAAGCAGAGTGGTGCGTGTCAACTGTGCGCGGCTTGACATTTGAGGCTGGTATAGCCTTACTGGATCGAGCTGTCGAAGTTGGTATGCTTATCAGGCTTGTTGAAAACTGGTATCGTATCCACCCAGTTCTACCATGGTACTTCAAGAAACTCTTCGACCAATACTATCTATCAGATGAGGGCAATAATCCTACATTAGCTTCCCATGCTTACGTCGAAGCAATAGGTGTGTTGGCGAACTACTCCAACAATCAATATGATGGAGGCAATCGCGATCTCGTGATCCTTCTGAATCTTGAGGAAGCTAACCTACTATACGCTCGAAAGCTAGCACAAGCCAATGGTTGGTGGCTTGCGCTGATGAAGACGGTGCAGGGTTTACGAACACTCTACGAACATACAGGTCGCCGATTAGAGTGGGCAAGGTTGGTGGAGGAGCTTATTCCACACTTCGTTGAGCCATCTACTGACGGCTCACTGCCTGGACGTGAAGAAGAATGGGCACTCATTACTGAGTATCGCGTGGAACTTGCCCGCGAAGGTCAGCAGTGGGAAGAGGCAGAGCGACTGCATCGCGCTAGAATGGAATGGGCGTGTCAACAGGCTTCTTCTGCTCTCGCTGCGCCTCCAGAGACGTTAAACAGTATAGATTGCAGGACTATTCGCACACTGAGCTGCTCGTTGCATGAACTGGGGCAAATTCTGCGAGAACAAGGTAAATCTGATTGTGTTACCGCTTACGAAAAAGCACTCGCCTTGTTAGAGCGAATCGACGACAAAGCTGCTGCTGCCGTCTGCTCCCTCAATCTGGGTCATGCCTACACACAAATACCTGCTATCCGTAACCTACACAAAGCAGAGCAGTGGTATCAGCGCAGCCTAGAACTCCGCGATCAGCAGGATCGCTTGGGACGTAGCAAGTGTTTCAATGAGTTGGGGAGAGTTGCCCACGAACGCTTTCAAGAAGCTCAAACAACCAGCCAGCCAGATGAAAAATTGCGTCACCTTAATGAAGCCTTGCATTACTGCGCTCAGGCGCTTAATCTATTGCCCCAGAATGCCGTGAAAGATTTGGCGGTGGCGCATAATCAAATCGGTAACATTTGCAGAAGTGCGGGCGACTTAAATCGTGCCTTTTGGAACTATCGGGAGACCATTCGTTACGAAGAAGCGCAGAGAAATGTCTACGGTGCTGCCAACACCCGCTTCAATGTTGCCCTTGTCTTAACGCAAGCTAGTCGTTTCGATGAGGCATTGCGATACGCCCAAGCAGCCCTTTGTAACTTTCAAACCTTCGGTGATAGGGCAGCAGCGGATATACAAGATACAAAGCAGTTGATTACGTTGATTGAGCAGTCTCTGAAACCTAGAAGAGGTTAAGTGGATAGCGCTCTTATACCAAAGTCTTATTACTCTATTACTTGACAATAAATGACAAAACAAGGTTAAACATGACTACAGACAATTGGTTCGACGACTTACCCACAATTGGTGAATTACCACCGCAGGAAGCTACTGCTAAATTACGGGAGGTAGGTGAGGATGAACTTGCCGATGCTCTAGAAGCTGCCCAATACTGCCCAATACAAAGTAACGGCAGATCGACAAAGTTTGGTATTCTAGAAGATCTAAGGTTACGACCTCAACCCTGGTTGCACCCACATATTTTTGGATATTCAGTTCCTGAATTAAATAACGCAGAACTATCTATCCAATCAGCCAGCGATATTAATGCTGACCACACGCTACAGAATACCCCCATTCAAATCATACTCAAGCAGATGTATGTAGAAGCTTATCCTGGTGGCGGAACGCACCAAATATTATTTAATTTTGAGGCGACTCATCAACTCAACGATCATGTAGAATCGCTGAACTTTCCAACGACTCAGCGAGTCCGTGAGAAATCAGTAGCCAATATAAATCAACCGATTTTTACAGCACTGAATGTAGGCGTCCAAGGTGCGGCATTTCGTTGTGCCGCTGTTAACGTCAAGAATGAAGAAGATGAACGTATACTTAAACGTCTAGAGTCTCCTTTATTTCAGCCAGGACTTACCTTATTTACAATGATTGCCAACCCAGCAATTGCCCTTTTCTCTGAGCTAGGTATTGCTTTCATCAACTCATTGGCTAATCACTACAAAAATTATACAGCTCAAAAGTTTGACCTGGGACTTGACTTTAGCAAAGACAGCAGCCGCGCACGCCTTGCTGAAGGTTACTATCTGGCTATACAAATTCCTGAATCTCTACAAACTAGCTGGGATTGGGAAGACTGGGTATACAATCCAACTAACGGTCAAATAGTCAGCCAATTCGACTCCACAGAGGTAATTCCCTACAACTACCTTGTATTCAGTGTCAGCCGCCACCAAGAAAAATAAAGGGTAATAATGCTGTCCAGTTACTGAGAAATAATTACGCGATCGCAATCAACTCTAACCTGACTAAATAGGACAAGAAATAATGGTAAATAGTCTCCAAGAACTGATTAACGAGCCAGAATTTACTCAAATTGATGACCCGGAGGAGAGATTCACAACCAGTGAGGTAAGCTGGAATCAATACGAAGCCCTCCTAGTAAAACTGGGAGACAACTCTCATTACCACATCACCTATTTGGATGGAGTGTTAGAAATCGTGTCACCGTCTTTGAGACATGAAAAACTCAAAAAGCGTCTAGCCACTCTGATCGAGTTTTATTTGATAAAAAAGCGAATCAAGCACACGCCAATGGGAAGCCCCAGAGTCAAGAATCAAGTTAAAAAAGTGGGCGCTGAACCGGATGAATTTTACTGCATCGGAGAGGAGAAAGATATCCCAGATTTAGCGGTGGAAGTGATTATTATCAGTGGGAGTATTGACAAGCTAGATATCTATCGGCGCTTGAGAGTCACTGAGGTATGGCTTGGGAAAACGAATCGACTCAAATTTTACCATTTACGAGAAGCAACGCCATCTATATTTGAGGAAACCTATGGATATGAACAAATCGTAACTAGCCAATTATTGCCAGAATTAAATATAGCTTTGCTAGAACAGTGTGTTTTCATTTCTGACCAAATTGAAGCGATTGACGCTTTTGAACAAGGACTCAATGCTTAGTGAATAAAAATGTTAACACCTGTCGCAACAACCAGCCAGGGATTCAAATCCCTGGCTAAAAGCTTAAGTCGTCTAAAGACGACTAAACACGAGTTTTAAGTAGTCGGACAAAAGTTTTGGGAATTGTATAAACTTTTGTAAATGTGACTTTAATTGCCTTGAGGCAAAGGTTACAAGCATTTTTGGCTTTTGGGTACAGTGCTGTTTATTTATGTCCGACTACTTAGTCCACTTCAGTGGACTTAAGCTATAAGCCAAGAACTTGAGTTCTTGGCGGGTGAAGGGGGGTTACTAATAATTATGATGCTGACAGATTTAAGAGGAATGGTTGTCGGTTGGGTTGACCCAGGAAACCCAACATCAAAGGTTAATGTTCCTACGGCAAACTTGGAAAGGCTAAGGTTCCCTTACTACGAAGGAACCTAGATACGTTTTCCGCCACGTTGCATCAGCTTTGCGATTTGTGGGTATTTCTAATACTCGAATTCCTTTACTCGGTAATGGATTCAGTAATTGCTGTAATTGTTGCCACGATTCAATACGTTGATGTTCTACCCTGTATGTTAAACATAATTGTGCAAAGTCTATATGTTGGGGGGTGGCAAAGAATTCTTCAAAGGGTGGCTCAAAACTTGAAATGGGTAACATTTCAAAAATACCACCGCCGTTATTGTTGATTAAGATAATGGTGAGATGACCGATAAGTTTATTGTTGAGTAAAAAGCCATTGGTATCATGTAATAAGGCTAAGTCTCCGGTTAGCATTACGGCACTCTGATTCCGGTGAGCAATCCCTAACGCCGTTGATAAGGTTCCATCAATGCCATTCGCACCGCGATTAAACCAGGGCTGAATTTCTGTATTCCCTGGCGACCAAAAGAATTCGACATCCCGCACGGGCATACTATTGGCAATAAATAAAGGTGTCCCTGTGGGTAAGGATTGAGAGAGTATCCATGCGGCTTTTCCTTCAAATAATTGAGGCATTTCTGCCATTGTCTGATCAACGGCTTCCCTTACTTGCGTTTCTGCGTCACACCATTTTTTGAGGTAATTTGAGATGGAAAATGATTTGGTATTTGAGGCAATTCTCCCCGGTTCATCCATCGGGGCGGGTTTAGTTCCGTTATCAGTTTTACCAACAACGTTATCGGTAAAACCCGCCCCTACATCCCTAACTTCTCTGGGATTCGTTGTTATCCATTGTCCAATTTCTTCGATAGAAATCCGCAGATGCGTGGTTTTCCCGTGCAGGGCATCTAAGTTATGATGACTGGGGTCAATGATCCAGCGTTGGGGTTGACAAGTATTTAACCAAGCGCGTAGTTCTTTACTGGTGGGAAGTTCGCCAATTTGAATAACAATAGTCGGTTTTAGTTGTTGCGCGAGTTGGCGATTCCGGAGGATTAAATCATAAGTAGAAATGAGATAAGGATTTAGGTTGGCGTAGTTTCTCAGGGGGGAAAGCCCTTCTGCTAATAGGGGAAAGTTTAGGGCTTGCGAAAGTTGGGCAACAGCCTGACAATAGGCTTGGGGGTTTTGGGGTTGGGCTAAACCTGCAATAATTAAACCGCGATCGCACGTTTGCCAGTCTGAGTAGGGAATCGTTTGCCCAGATACAGGAGAGAGGGGATGCACAGATGCGGGAGTAACCGCCCCAAAGAAATCGTCAGCCTGGAATTGGGATTGTAACCTAGTAGCGGCTGGATCAGGAATAGGTGCTAGAGGATCACGAAAGGGGCAATTTAAATGTACTGCACCGGGAGTAGGAAAGCGCGATCGCTCCCAGGCGTGAATTACAGTTTGTCGCAGATATCTCAACATCCCGATTTCCAGAGACGGTACGGCTAATTCGGTTTGCCAGTTGGGATAATTGCCATAGAGTTTTACTTGATCAATCGTTTGCCCTGAATGACAATCACGCAGTTCTGGCGGACGGTCTGCGGTTAAAATTAATAGGGGGACACGGCTTTCTCGTGCCTCAATAATCGCCGGATAGAAATTCGCCCCGGCGGTTCCTGAGGTACAAACCAACGCCACAGGTAGCCCTGATTTTCGGGCAACTCCCAAGGCGAAAAACGCAGCCGAACGTTCATCGAGAATCGGAATTGCTTCAACTTGGCTGTGTTGGGCAAAGGCAACAGTAAGCGGGGTGGAACGTGAACCAGGACATAAGACGGCTGTGGTTAAGCCCAACCGCGTTAACGTTTCCACCAGTATAGAAGCCCAGACGGTATTGGTATTACGAAAGTCAATTAGCATCGCATCCAATACTATAGGGTCTACTGAATAAGTCTTGTGGTGAGGGGGAGCGGGGGAAGCCGGGGAAGACTTCGGCGTGAGCGCGGCAACTGAGCCTGTCGAAGTTCAGTCGAACGCTGGGGGAGCTGGGGGAGCAAGGGTACATTTTTCCTGAGCAAGGTGATGCCATACTTATGAAGAATACTACCCGATTTCCTTGAATCAAACCCTCTGTCAATAAAGCTTAAAGTATTGATGGGCTAAGGGTTTTGGCTTTGTGCAGCAAGCCCTACTATAGCAGAAGCGTTTGGTTGTTGAGATCTCAAGTTCCGTAGGGGTACGACATGTCGTACCCCTACGATTCAGCATCTGTGGGTCAGTCCTAACTATAAACGAATCTCGGCTTGGACTAAATCATTACCTGCCCGTTCCAGATGAAACCCCACTTTTTCCGCCACCTTCTGCATCGGCACATTTTCTGCCAGAATATCAGCAGTAATCCGCGTCAGTTTCTCTTGGCGACCCACTTGAATAATGCGTTTCAGTAATTCCGTCCCTAATCCGCGACGCTGATAGGGGTCACTAATTAACATAGCGAATTCCCCTTCATTAATCCCATGCATCTTACTCAATCGCGCCACACCCAAGATTTCGTGTTCTCCGGTTTGCGGATTTTTATAGTCCGCCACCAGTGCCATTTCCCGATCGTAGTCGATAAAGCAGATGCGGGTTAATCGTTCATGGGCAATCCGCCGACTCAGCTTCATTAAGCTGAAATAACGCAAATAGACACTTTCCTCCGATAGCGTTTGGTGGAATTGCACGATTAAAGGTTCATCCTCTGGACGAATCGGACGAATTGTTATCGGCGTGCCATCATTAAGCTGCCATGGGGTGACGTACTGCCGAGGATAGGGGCAAACCGCCGTTTTGGGCAGTTGGTTTTCCTCAACATCTAAGTCGTGGAGGATAATCCGGGCATCTAAGGCGATGAGTCGATCTGAAGACGCTTGCAGGGGATTAATATCAATTTCCTTGATCCAACGCTGTTCAATCACCAACTGACTAAAGCGAACCATAATCTGCTCAAGTTCGGCTAAATCAATGGCTTGACGCCCCCGCACCCCTTTGAGTGCCTTATAGATTTGCGTCTGTTCGATCATCCGTCGCGCCAGGGTGGTATTCAGAGGTGGGAGTGCGATCGCCCGATCCTTGAATACCTCAACTAACTGTCCCCCAGACCCAAAGACTAACACGGGTCCAAACTGCGGATCAACGATGCTGCCGATAATCAGTTCATAAGCACCATCCTGGCGCACCATTTGCTGAACCGTAACACCCAAGAAATGTTCAGCGCCGACTTTCTCCGTCACCGTTGATTTAATCGTGTTATACGCCCAACGCACCGCTTCTTCATCGGTAAGATTTAACTGAACCCCACCTACATCAGTTTTATGGGTAATCGTTTCCGAGAAGAGTTTCAACACCACCGGGTATCCCAGGGAATTTGCCCAATTCACCGCATCCTCTTCTGTTTTTGCCACCCCAGTATGCACAATCGGGATATTATAGGCAGCGAGTAGTTGTTTCGATTCCAACTCCGTCAGAATCGTCCGTCCCGCCTTGCGTGCCGTTTCAATCATCTGCTGCGCCAAAGCGCGATCGGGTCCGGTTTCTGCGGATGAGGGTAAAATCGGCGTTTCGTATATCCCACTCAGGTTGTAGCTGTACTGCCACATTAAATTAAATAACCGCGCCGCATCATCAGGGTAGGGATAGGTGGGAATGCTGGCACGGTTGAGTAAGGTTTCCCCAGTTTTGGTTTCTGATCCTCCCATCCAACTAGCAAACACGGGTTTACCAGCTTTCTGGGCATAAGGTTTTAACTGTTCGGCAATTTGGGTAGGATCAGTCATGGCTTGGGGTGTGAGAATCACCAGCAAGCCATCGCTGTTGGGATCTTCAACTGCAATGTCGAGGGCTTTGGTATAGCGATCGGGATCAGCATCACCGAGAATATCAATGGGGTTACCATGACTCCAATGGCGGGGCAGGATTTCGTTGAGGGCAGTTACCGTATCCTCCGAGAGTTCTGCTAATGCACCACCCGCGCTAATTAGGGCGTCTGTCGCCAAAACCCCTGGTCCCCCAGCATTAGTAATAATGGTTAAGCGGGGTCCTTTGGGACGACGGGGCTGTTTCGCCCACACCTCCGCCATATCAAACAGTTCGGAGATAGCATTCACGCGAACTACACCACAGCGGCGGAAGGCGGCATCGAGGACATCATCGCTACCTGCCAAAGAACCGGTATGGGAGGCTGATGCTTTGGCGGCGGCTTCGGTTCGCCCGGTTTTAATTACGATAATCGGCTTAGTTAATGCGACTTCCCGCGCCGCTGAAAGGAAGGATCGGGCATCGCCAATGGATTCCATATAAATAACGATGCTATGGGTGTGGGGATCATCACCGAGATAGTAAATCAGATCACCCCAACTTACATCCATCATCGAACCAATGGAAATAAAGGCGCTAAAGCCGACATTTTCCCAGAAACTCCAATCGAGGACAGCGGTACATAATGCCCCACTCTGACTAATAAACGCCAAATTCCCCGGACGCGCCATGGTACTGGCAAAGGTAGCATTTAACCCACTGCGCGGACTCATTAAACCCAGGCAATTCGGACCAATAATTCGCATCTTGCCCCGGGCGGTTTCCAGGATTTGCTTTTCTAATTCAACTCCCTTAGACCCTGTTTCTTTAAATCCCGCTGAAATAATAATCGCACTTTTGACGCCAACATCAACGCACTCTTGGACGACTCCGGGTACCAAAGGGGCGGGTATGGCAATGATCGCCAGATCCACGGGATCAGGTATGTCTTTAATACTCGAATAAGCAGGAATTCCCAAGACACTATGGCGTTTGGGATTCACTGGAAAAATGGTTCCCCCGAAGGGATTACTCATTAAATTCCATAGCAGGGTTCGCCCCACACTGCCCTCTTTATCCGTCGCCCCAATCACAGCAACGGTATCGGGGGCGAAGAAGGAGTGCAGGGGTTGACGTTCCGAACGCAGAATATCATACGCTGGATCGGTGGTTGGTTTAAGTGGCTTAACCATTGTTTTTTCCTTTCTTTATTAATACGTCTGGGGAAAAATTGAAACGGAACGGTTAACACTGAACACACAAGGATTAAAACCTAGGGTTCTCCCTGATAATCTGCCATCTCAGTTGGGGAAGGTGGGGAAGGTGGGGAAGATGGGAAGATGAGGAAGGTGGGGAAGATGAGGAAGGTGGGGAAGATAATAGTTTGAAGTTTTACCCTTCACTTCGGAAAGAGGGCGTGGCGCTTTCTTTAACTCACCATCTCCCCTATCTCCCCCGGCTCCCCCTGCTGCCCCAGCTCCCCCTGCTGCCCCAGCTGCCCCGGCTGCCCCAGCTCCCCCGGCTGCCCCATCTCGGTGCAACCTGATGATAATTGAGTCGGCGATTCCGCTTGTATTGCCAACAGGCGATGAATATGAAGCAGGGCGTCGGTAACTCCCTGTTGGGCAATGGGTGAGAGGGTTTCGCCAAACTCGAAGTCAACAGCGGGAATGGTAACCAGCCAAGCGGAGGGAGAATGATCATAAAGGGCTTGGGCTAACGCTAACAGCGATCGCGGATCACAATGATGCCCGACCGAGATTGTATCAGCATCCTCCGATCGCAGGGGAAAGACTTGCACTGTGGCTGTCTCTCCAGATACCGGATAAGCATCCACAAAAATCGCCCCCTCCACAGTGGCTAAGGTTTGTGCCAATTCTGGAGTCAGTTGGTGCAGGGAAAGCGATCGCACCCCCAGGCATCCCCACTCTTGTACCTCCATTGCCACAACTTGACCCACACCGTCATCCCGCCGCAGCGTATTCCCATAGCCAATCACCACCCATTGGTCATTTGTCATTGGTTGTATGTCCTTTGTCCTTCGTCAGGCTTGACTGGATGTTTACAGAACCTAACATCATTCCCCTTGATCTCCACTGACCTAACTTAGCAGTATTCTAACTGGACTTCTTTTTTGTGATTTTGCAAATACTTCACTACCTCTTCTACTAAATTTCGGCGGATGGAAATGTTTTTGGGTAACAGCGGATTTTGGTAAAATTCGTTAATTTTCTGCCCCACCAAGAAAAGTACCGAATCCGCCATCAAGATTTCCTTAGCTAGAAGCGCCGCACCATTGCGATCACTCGGTAAGCGATCGATATCACATTTACATTTTTTTAAGATTTCTAGGCTTTTGGAGATCGTTAATATCCCTTCAGTTACCAAGTCAATTTGGCTTAACTTCCCAATCGGTGGCAAATCTGGTCGCATCGTGGCAATATCCATTTCTACCTCTTCACCCAGATATTTGCCCACAATATTTCCCGTGGTTCCACCACAGATCACTTTTCTGCCCTCAAAGTTTAATAAGCGTTCCACATAAACCTGATCGTGACGTTGATCTAGAGGGGGTCCGGTAAAAATCATTAACTCATTACGCTTCCGCACACAGACGCCCACAAACGTGGCATCATCCCCAATTTTCCCTTGATAGAGGTTATGCGTTTCGCCAATCACTTTACGGACAATATTACGAGCAGTGTAGGTATCCCGAATATATAGGCTTTCAATGTATTTGGCAATATTTTCCCAGCCCCAGCCAAAATTTAAGACCGCACCCAGCCCCGCATACAAGACGCCATCACTAATCGCCCCCAGGAAATCTCCCCGTTCTAAATGCCCTTCTGAAATAACAATATCTTTCTCCAGAATTTTCTCGGTTCGGGTTTCAACCGGGACAGGTTTTCCTTTCCTAAAATGAAAAATGGGGGGGTTGTCAAAGTTTATAACTTTAAATTTATTAGTTTTATGATTAATCCGAATTATAGTAAACGTGGCGTAAGCAATTTTCCGGACACTACAAATTGGCAACGTACCAATCACCGTTTCAATTACCTCGGTTAGAGGCAGATCGGCATTCAACATGGTGATCAAGATTTCCGTCGTCAGCGTTGCCAGGATATTCGCCTTGACACCACTGCCCAACCCATCCGATAAAACAATCGTGGTTTTATCCTTCGTCTTGATAAACTTAACCTGGTCGCCACACAGTTCCTCTCCCTTTTTATTTAAGCTTAAATCATAGATATCTAGAAAGTGATCACGACTCATAAGCTTTTATATTATAGTGTTAAACGACATTTTAACTGTCTAGTGTATCGGCGCAAATATTGCGACTATCGTTTCTTCTCTCACCCAGATGCGCCTAAACCCGTCCCAAGTTGATGCTGCGCCCCCTCAATTTATGACAAATGACGAATGACAAATGACGAATGACAAATAACTACTACCCCATATCCTGTTCCACCATTTGAATAATCTTCAATAGACTCACCTTCGTCGTTGCCGTTGTTTCTCCCAATATTCCCGCAATTTCTTGGACAACTTTCATTTGATTATCCACCACCTCATTAACCTTTTCCACCGTTTCTCGCTTAACTTTTATCAATTCTCGCTTACGCTGTAATTCATAACTCATATTCACCAAAATAGCTGCAATTATATTTTCCTCTTTAATCGGAAAAATAACTTCTCTGACATAAAGTTGGTGATTAGCGTACTCTTTTTCCTTCCCCTGAATCACCTCATCATTATCCCAGACTCGTTGAAAATCACTGACATCTGTCAAAATAGTGGAGGCGGACTCACCCATAGCCGCCTCCTGTTCCACATTAAACATTTTGCAAAAGGCAGGATTTACCAGCTTGATTGTCATATCTTTATCCACGACAATCAAACCGTTGGGATCATACCGCCACAATAATTCCCACAAACTCTTATCATTACTTGCCATAGTATTTATTGATCAAGGTGCTATTGCCAGGTTAAGTGAAACTTATTGTTCCCTGTTCCCTGTTCCCTGTTCCCTGTTCCCTGTTCCCTGTTCCCTGTTCCCTGTTCCCTCTCCCTCTCCCTATACATCATTGAATACAAGGCAGAATCTCTTGTTTAAACTTTTGCTCAACATTGTTAGCATTGATATTGACAAAAAATTTATCCTTAAACTTCATCACAATACCAGCGCTACAAGTTTCCAAACAAAAGGAACCCTTTAATTCAACCTTATCCTCCAAATTGTAGGTGCTAATCAACTGCTGAATTTTGGGTAATACTTCATAAACACCCAATTGATGACACGCTGAACCCATACATAAATAGAGATTTTCTTTCCCGTCCATGGTCTACACCTCAATCTTACTGCACGTTCAGCCCCTGTCTTTGAAAGATGTCCATAACCTGCTGTACCTGTTGGGGCGTTGGCGAGGGTGTGTCTTTAAGCTGATAGTCATACCCTAGCTGTTGCCATTTATACTCTCCCATTTTGTGAAATGGCAGAACTTCGACTTTTTCCACATTGCCCAAGCTAGAGACAAACTGTGCTAATCCCTCGATACTCTCTAGGTTATCGGATAAATTGGGAACGAGGACAAAGCGAATCCAGGTTGGCTTTTTAATCTCACTCAGATACTGGGCAAACGCGAGTGTCGGTTCTAGGGAAACGTTGGTAATCTTAAAATAAATTTTGGGATCAAAGGATTTGATGTCCAACAAGACCAAATCGGCATGATCCAGTACAGGTTTAGCGACATCCAAGTTGACATAACCCGACGTATCTAGGGCGGTATGAATCCCTTGGTCTTGGCAACGTCGGAAAATTTCGCGGACAAATTCCGGCTGCATCAAGGGTTCACCCCCTGTTATGGTAACGCCGCCGCCAGAAAAGCGCATGTAGGAACGATACTTTGGGATCTGGGTCATCAGTTCATCAACCGTAACCTCCTGACCTTCACGAATACAGCGACTATCCGGATTGTGACAATAAAGACAACGCAGTGGACAACCCTGGGTAAAAATAACAAAGCGGATACCCGGACCATCCACCGTACCGCAGCTTTCTAAGGAGTGAATGCGTCCTTTTACAGAGGTTTTAGGAGTGGCGATTGGGGATTGAGAAATTGATGATTGCTTTACCATAGTTCAAATGTTGAGTGTTCCAAACGTGGCATTATTCGTCGGTAGGGGCAGATTTGATGACTATCGTTTACGAAAGCACCTAGATGTAACTAAACCCGCCCGTGTGTAGGGGCGGGTTTCACAACTATCGTTTACGAAAGCACCCAGATGTAACTAAACCCGCCCCGACTTGGCTTTATTCGAGGAAACCTGGTGCGTGATCCTTCGCTTTGTCGTTTTAGCTGGTGGGCAATGCCCACCCTACGCTATATCTAGGATTTCGGCGAACCAGAACTATTGCACCTAAATCCGTTCGTGGAATGTGCGATTAATCACATCCAGTTGCTGTTCGCGGGTTAACTTAATAAAGTTCACCGCATAACCCGATACCCGAATCGTTAACTGCGGGTATTTCTCTGGATGATCCATCGCATCTAGCAGAGTATCGCGATTGAAGACATTGATATTGATATGATGACCCTCATCATGGAAATACCCATCCAGCATTCCCACCAAATTAGTCACCTTCGCATCATCCGTCTTACCCAATGCTTGCGGCACAATGGAGAACGTATAAGAAATCCCATCTTGGGCATGTTCATAGGGCAGTTTCGCCACTGAAGCCAAGGCTGCGATCGCGCCATTGCTATCACGACCATGCATCGGGTTCGCACCCGGGGCAAAGGGTTCCCCAGCTTTGCGCCCATCAGGGGTACTTCCGGTCTTCTTCCCGTACACTACATTGGAGGTAATCGTGAGAATCGACTGGGTAGGAACAGCGCCGCGATAAGTCTTATTCTTGCGGACTTTATCCATAAACGCTTTCACCAAGTTGGCAGTAATCTCATCTGCTTGATCATCGTTATTGCCAAACTTGGGATAATCTCCTTCCACCTGATAGTCTACGGCGAGACCCTGGTCATTGCGAATAACTTTCACCTTGGTATATTTAATCGCCGATAACGCATCGCCAACCACCGACAAGCCAGCAATCCCACATGCCATTGTCCGATAAACATCCCGGTCATGCAGCGCCATTTCCAAACGCTCATAACAATATTTATCGTGCATATAGTGGATTACGTTGAGGGTATTGACGTAGAGTTTCGCCAACCACTCGATCATTTGGTCGAATTTCCCCATCACCTCGTCATAATCAAGGTACTCTGAGGTAATCGCTGCCAGTTCCGGACCGATTTGTTCGCCCGCTTTTTCATCCTTACCGCCATTAATCGCATAGAGTAAGGCTTTCGCTAGGTTAACCCGTGCGCCAAAGAACTGCATCTGTTTGCCAATCGGCATTCCCGATACACAGCAGGCAATGCCATAATCATCACCATAGTGCGATCGCATCAGGTCATCGTTCTCGTACTGAATCGAACTGGTTTCTACGGATACCTTGGCGCAGAACCGCTTAAAGTTCATCGGTAGCCGTTCTGACCACAAAACCGTTAAATTTGGTTCTGGTGCAGGACCTAAGTTATAAAGCGTATGCAAGAAACGGAAACTCGTCTTCGTCACCAACGGACGACCATCTTCACCCATTCCGCCAATGGCTTCGGTTACCCAAACCGGGTCACCAGAGAACAGTTCATTATAAGCCGGTGCCCGCAGGAAACGCACCATCCGCAGTTTCATCACGAAATGGTCAATTAATTCCTGCGCCTCGGATTCGTTCAGCGTGCCGTTATTTAAGTCCCGTTCAACATAAATATCTAGGAACGTAGACACCCGTCCCAAGGACATCGCCGCACCATTTTGTTCCTTCACCGCACCCAGATAGCCAAAGTACGTCCACTGTACGGCTTCTTGGGCAGTTGCCGCCGGACGGCTAATATCACAGCCATAGCTAGCTGCCATGTCTTGCAGTTCTTTTAGCGCCCGAATTTGTTCAGAAATTTCTTCCCGTTGCTGGATAACGGACTCATCAATCGCATCGAATTCCAGGGAATCTTGCTGCTGTTTTTTATCCGCAATTAAACGGGTGATTCCATACAATGCAACTCGGCGATAGTCACCAATAATTCGACCCCGACCATAGGCATCCGGTAACCCCGTAATAATCCCAGAATGTCGCGCCTTCCGCATTTCCCGCGTATAGGCATCAAACACCCCATCATTATGGGTTTTGCGATAGTTGGTGAAAATCTCTTCCGTTTGGGGATCAAGCTGATAGCCGTAAGCTTCCAGGGATTTCTTGACAACTCGGATACCACCCAAGGGCATAATTGCCCGTTTTAACGGTTTATCGGTTTGGACGCCGACAATTTGTTCCAGGTTTTGATCAATATAACCCGGTGCATGGGCAGTGATACTGGTGGGGACTTTGGTATCGACATCTAAAATACCCTTTTCCCGCTCTTGCTGCATTAAATCGCAGACGTTTTGCCAGAGTGTTTTAGTCCGTTCCGTTGCTCCGGCAAGGAAAGAGTCGTTTTGTGTGTATGGGGTATAATTCTTTTGGATGAAATCCCGGACATTAATTTCATTCGTCCATTTACCGGGATTAAAATTCTGCCATTGTTCGCATAAAACACTAGCTGTCTCATGCTTTTGTGTAGATGTGTTAGGTGCAACTGTCCCAACCATAGGCATTATTTACCTCTTTTTTTGTGCAAACTTTTGAACGTTAGACGTAGCCCTGACCATTCTTGTTTAGAAGGTTTGGTCAACAGTCTAAGGGGGTTGTGGTTCTGCTAAAAACTCGTAGCGTTTTATTTGTACCTCAGGCTCTTGACTCTAGTCATGGGTCTCTAGTAAGAACAGTAAGGTTTATCCTAACTAAATCTATTCCTTGCGGTCTATTTAGCCTGGACGTTTACCGCTCTCTCTAACTGTCTATCTCTATCGTAACTCCATGGATATTAAATCAGCAAATTTTGGAGAAGTCAATCTAATTCTTTACAAATATTTTTAATGTCAAGGTTGGGTGATTTTTCTAGAAACTGTGGGGATAATACCTACCCATTCAAATCAGTTTGGTGTTAAAATAGAAAAATATTTTTAAAAAGAATCTCCCTATATCCGGATCACCCCATCACCTTACGGATACTGCTGGCGAGTTGGAAAAACCTAACCCCCCTCATTCCCCTTATAGATCCCCCTCCCGTCCCCCTTCAAAAGGGGGAAGCCAGAGGATGCTTTGCTTTTGTTCCATGGGGGAGGACAGAGGCAGTATCTTTACGGTTTCCGGGCGTATGACCAATGACCAATGACAAATGACCAATGACGAATGACGAATGACCAATGACCAATGACAAATGACGATTACCAAGGATTACCCACCAGCGTGAAACCAGACCAGTAGTAGGGATGGGTAAAATCAATATCCTCTTGGTTCAATAAGTCTGGAGGTAAGGGAATGACGAGTTCAGGCGTAATTAATTGTCCGTTTTCAATCCGCACCTGACCCTGTTGCAACGCTAGTTGGGTGCGCCGCAAGGCTTCAGCTTTAATCGGGACTTGCTTGAGTTGTCGATAAAATTCAGCCATCAATCCTGTAGTTCCCCGATCATCCACATACCAAAGACTGGCTAATGCAGACTTGACACCAACTTGTACCGCTAACCCCGCAAACCCTAACTCCGCTTGTTCATTTCCCAAGGCGGTACGACAGGCGGATAGGACTAATAATTCCACCGGGGGTTTATTCCATCCCAACGTCCGTACCTGATCCAATCTTAATTTAGTATCACTCAGTTGAATGAACGAGTTCGAGGGATCGCCAGGAAGAAACTCCGCATGAGTAGCCAGGTGAATAATGCCAAAGGGAGTTTGCTGACGTTGAGATTTCAGGTTATCTAGGGTAAACTTTTCCGTGACAAAGGATTGGGCTGACCACAGTTGGTCAATCGTAGACAACTCTATCGGCACAAAGGGTAGCGGATCGAGTTCGGTAAACTCACTCGCCCCCATTGCCAAAACTTTCAGGCTGGTGATATCTCGGTAACGGGTATCCGTGAGGCTGATACTGGGCATTAAGCCAACACTATACCGTTCAATAATAAAGTCATTGCCGTCATGCAACGCCGCTAGGGGAACATGGCGTAACCCGGCGTCAAGAATAAAGCTTAAGGTTTCGATATTGAGTTGCTGCAAGTCCTTTTCTAGGGGACTAACTAGCCATTGATAGACTTGTTGCGCGGGAATACGATAGGCTGTAGGTCGTCTAGCATTCGTCACCGTGGCGTGAAAGTCTCGGACAGCAGAGAGGACTTGGCGACGGGTGACATTTAGGGATTTACGAATCGGCGGTTGGTCAGCCGTCACCAAAATTAATTCTAAGCGATCGCTATCTTGGGGAATCTGCGATCGCAACAGTGACAGCGAGGTATTTTCCCTCCCTTGCTTCTGAGGAATCGGCGTAATCACTTGGGGTGCAAAGATGACATAGATCACCGCTGGTTTGACACCCGTGGCGCTGTTTATCTCTTGCAATAGGCTTTGGGCTTGGTTTAGGGTAATGTCTGAGGTGTTGTCTAAGCCCAAATAATCGGCATACTCTTGACTGATTGATTGGTCAAGTTCTCCCAGTCCACTGGATTCCAGTTTGGGATTAGATACCACCAGTGGTTTGGGTCGTGTCAACGGGTTGGTTAGGTCTACGGGATTAACATCGCCAAGGGTAATAATTTGAATATTACCTTCACCATAGCTTCTAGAAAACAATTGAACGGGTTCAATGGTAAACTCACCACTGGTCAGAGAACCCGCCGTCCCATTCTCCTCAGCATCACCCACGGTAAAGGGAATATCCCGCAATCCCCCTTGATGTGAAATCGTAATCGCACCCCCACCGCTTCCGCCAGATGTAGAGATACTCGCCTCTTTATCTAAGGTATCGGGTATTTCCTCTGGTTCCAGTCCCCCCGCTGGAATCTGCGACAAGGCGTCTTGAGTCACATCGGTAGCCGTGAAAAGACCCGTGGCTGTCGCCTCAACATCCCCCCCTGTACCGATATCCAAGGCTTGAGAATTAATGATGGAGACCTGAATATCACTTTCATTTTCCGTCACCGTCAACTCCACAGTCCCCGCATCTCCATTGAGAGAACTGGACACCAGAGGACCGGTAATAATATCTTGACCCGCCTGGAGGGTAATATTGCCACCCTTACCCGTTCCCGCTGAACCGGATAGTAAGACTCCAGGATTAGCAATAGTGTCCCCTAAAAATCGCACCTCACCCCCAGACGTATCAATCATACCCCTAGTGCTGGTTAGGCGAATATCTCCGCCATCCCCCATCGCCGACCCAGAACCCAGAGACCCTGTGGTAATATTTCCCTCAGCATTCATGGTAATATCTCCCCCTCGACCCATTCCCCCCGCAAAGGTAAACACCGCCCCATCCACCGCCAGTAAACCACTCCCGGTTTCCAGGGTTAATTCTCCCCGCATTGGATCAATAAAAATGTTTCCTGTGATACTGGTTAGCGTAACCGAACCCCCATCCCCATGGGTCGAACCGGAATCAATCCCGCCTGTGATAATATCTCCCTGTGCCTGTAAACGGATATCTCCGCCTTGACCTTCAGAGGCTAAGGAGAAGAGAGTTTGAGTGCTAATCTGGTCAGCCGTGGCGGTGAGATTAATCGCACCTGCATCAAAATCACTAGACGTATCAATTGTCCCCACGGTGACAGACGCGCCGGAAATGGTCACATCTCTACCCTCAGCCGTAATCGATTGACTTTGATCCATCAAAAAAGACCCCGCCAAATCCCCATCTGAGTCAGCAGTAAATGTAATTGACCCACCACCGGGACTAAAGTTTAGGGATACGCCATCAGCTAGGGTAATATTGTTTGTCGCCTCTAATCTGACATTCCCAGTTTGATTTCCTAGGATGGCACTGGATAGGGTAAAGTCTACATTACCCCCATCACTGGCGAAAATCGTCCCGGCTGCATCACCACTACTGGGACTATTGGGATTCAGTCGGTTATCGTCTGCACCTGTCTCCACAATCATAATATTGGTGGGATCAAGGAGAACTGTGCCATTCACGCCATTGGTAGCCCCAACATTCACCACTCCCGAAAATGCCAAGTTATTCTTCCCAGAGACTTCCACAAAGCCGCCATCTCCAGCATTAATACCGCCACGGGCGCTAATCGTGCCATAAAATGCAGTGGTATCATCCGCCCCGACCATCACCTCACCGCCATCCCCTGTGATTCCTGCATCAGCCCGAATTAGCGAATCCTGACTAATAAACGTGTGAGTTGCATTGGGTATCATTCCTTGACCCTGAACATTCCCACCAATTCGCACCTGACCCCCGCCATTCATCCCAGAGGCGTTAATGTCTGCACCGAAGAGTCCAATGCGATCGCCAATTATCGTGATTGATGGAGGATTCGCTGTTGGCGCATCAGCAAATACATCCAGGGTTCCAGAGACAATCGTTGTATCCTGAGTGGGAATTGCAGAATTAGAGTCCGTTAAGGTGACAGTTCCATCCGGTTGAACCGCTAACCCGGTTTCCATTCCCTCCCCTGAACCCGTCAGCAATACGGCTAAATCCAGGGGAGTAATAGGGAGAAGCTGTCCGGAACTATCAGTGAGGAGTTCGAGTTCCAAACTCAGGACATGCCCAGGTTGACTGATTCTAACTCGATTCTGTCCCGGTATTGACGCGATCGCAATCTGTCCACCGGAGGCTATTAGGTTCCCGGTATTAATCACCGGATTCCCCAGTAAGATTAAATTCCCCTCGGTTACAGCTAAGTTTCCAGCGTTGACAATTGCCCCCGGTTGTGCTAAATCAAACCTGAAAAGATTGGGTGTACCAATCAAATCCTGGTAATAATTGTCACCCCAAGCCTTAAACCAAAGCGTTTCGCCAAAGCCAATTCCCGTAGCCGTTGTCGCGGTAAAGTCAGCCGGAGCATTCAGTTGAGCATTCGTACCAAAAATAAACCCGGCGGGATTCATTAAAAATAGATTCGAGGTTCCCCCGGTGACTTGCAGCAAACCATTAATCACAGAAGCGTCACCACTAACAATTCGCCCCAGGATATTCTCAATCGTAGGTGAACTGATAAAATTAGCAACTTGGTCAGCATTCAAATTTAATTGCTCAAAACTCTGAAAGAGATTCGCGCCATCTCCGGAATAGCTACCCCCGGTAATCGTAAACTCATTTCCCGTTTGCGTGACTTGGGTTCCAGTCCCATCGTTAGCAGGTGTCACCCCTTCAGTATTGGCGGGTGCTGAATAAAAGACACTCAGCCAAAAAACAGAACTACAAAGCCAGTACAGAGAAAATCGACTCGATTGCATGGTTGGTATAGCACTTGTCTTTCAGCATTGTGGCACAATTTTTGACCTGAAACTGACACATCTGCATCAGACTGAACGGTTATAATCTGAATGACGCAACCCTTCGACTTCGCTCAGGGTATCAGGAAGAGGAACCAAGGACGTATGACATGGACGCCGGGACACCCGTTAAAAAAGCGCCCCTTTGTGGTGGATTGTGTCCTAGGGGAGGGCGGATTCGGAATCACCTACAAAGTCCATCATCAGTGCCTCGACCAGGATTTTGTGATTAAAACGCCCAACGCCCGTTTGATAAATGACCCCGATTATCCAAAATATCTGAACCGCTTTATTAAAGAAGGACAGATAGTCGCTAAAATTTGTCATGACCCCCATCCCCATATTGTCCGGGTGACGGATTTGTTTGAAGAAGCGGGGATTCACTGTCTGGTGATGGATTATGTCCCTGGGGAGAGTTTATGGAAATACGTGCAGAATCAAGGCGCGTTGTCAGAAGCCCAGGCGGTGCGATACATTCGCCAGATTGGGGAGGCGCTGCGTGTGGTGCATCAAGCAGGATTAGTGCATCGGGATGCGACACCTTTGAATATTATGGTGCGGAGTCCGGAAAAAGCGGTATTAATTGATTTTGGCATTGCCAAGGGATTAATCCCCACCACGAGTACAACCACGGATAAAGCTGGGAATCGGGGATTTGCCCCCTATGAACAGATGGTGCGCGGAAGTCGTAAGATTACGGTTGATGTGTATACCTTAGCGGCATCCTTATATTATGCGGTGACAGGTCAACGTCCGATGGATTCCTTTTCTCGCAAGTTAGATGATGCCGAATTAATACCACCGCAACAGCTTATTTCTGGGTTAAGTGATGCCACAAACCAGGCTATTTTATCGGGAATGGCATTAGAAGCCAAAAACCGCCCCCAATCAATCGAAGCGTGGTTGGCATTATTAACGTTTGAACCGCCAATTATCTTGTCGGTGACATCTCCATCCGTTGAGAGTTCAGCCACGGTTCAGCCGGCAAAAACTGCCAAAACCCTACCCGTGTCAGCATTTGACTTCCAGGTGGTGACGGTAGAGGTTAAACCGGGGGTGTTGGGGAAGGAAAGAAAACTAACGCTGAATCGTCGCCCCCATCAGGCGTACCACTACATAGAAACCCTTGGCGATGTCCCTCTGGAAATGGTGGCGATTCCGGGGGGTACATTCCTAATGGGTTCGCCAGAGACTGAGGACGAACGCCGTAATAATGAAAGTCCTCAGCATTGGGTGACGATTAAACCCTTCTTCCTGGGGAAATATCCTATCACTCAAGCGCAATGGCAAGCCGTGGCTCATTTTCCGAAGGTTGAGCGAGAACTTGACCCTGACCCCTCTTACTTCAAAGGAGAAAACCGCCCTGTAGAGCAGGTATCATGGTTTGATTGTATGGAGTTTTGTGCGCGATTGTCGCAGTACACAGGTTGGAACTACCGACTTCCTAGCGAAGCGGAATGGGAATATGCCTGTCGTGCTGGAACAACAACACCGTTTCATTTTGGCGAGACGATTACCACCGATTTAACCAACTATGACGGGAATTATACCTATGGTGCAGGTGCGAAGGGTAAGTATCGTAAGGAAACCACTCCGGTGGGCAGTTTCCAGGTAGCGAATGCCTTTGGCTTGTACGATATGCATGGAAATGTGTGGGAATGGTGTTTTGACCAGGGGCATGATAGCTATGAAGGTGCGCCGTCAGATGGTCAAGCTTGGATAATTAATGATAATGATAATCATTCTCGGCTGTTGCGCGGTGGTTCGTGGCGCCTCGATCCCAGGAACTGTCGTTGTGCCATTCGCAACAGGCATACCCCAGGCAACTGGGGCAGCCGCAGCGGGTTTCGGGTTGTCTGTGGTGCGGCGTGGACTCTTTAGCACTTGACACTTTTGCCCTTTTGCCCTATGCCCTATTCTCTTTTCCCTCTTCCCGCCGTAGGCGGGTCGATTTTTTTTCAACAGCTAAGTTCGTAGTTGCGCTGTCTTCGCCATCAGCGCTTGTATCGCTTACTACTAGCATTGTACAGATAAAATCGTAATATAGATATTACCATAAAATCGGGCGCACGTCAGATGTAGGTTGGGTAGAGCGTAAGCGTTACCCAACAGGTTCTATGGGGAGTTGGGTAAGTAGTCGGACTTTCATTAAAGTTAACGGTTGAGATTAGGCAATAAGCTGTTTGGCATTTAAACCTTAATGTCAATAATGGTGAAAGCCGTGTAGTGCGTTAAGCGAAGCCATGCCGCAGGCTTTGCATCTTGCTCGCTACTAATACCCCATTTAAATGCATGACAGCTTAAACTAGAAAAACTCTGCTAGAAACCGGATTAAAAACTACTTGGCTAAATCGAGGAAACCCCCATGTCTAGTAACATCCAAATCCATCCCCTAATCACCACCAATAAACCGCAAATTCTAGCCATTTCTGCAAAGTATGGAGCGTATAACATACGACTATTTGGTTCCTATGCTAGAGGGGAAGCAACAAACAATAGTGATATTGATTTTTTGATGGATATTGAAACAGGAAAAAGCTTATTGAATCGCATTGCCCTTAAACAAGAACTCGAAGACCTACTCGGTAAAAAAGTAGACATCGCCAAGCCAGAAAACCTGCATGAATCAATACAATCCCAAATCCTTAAAGAAGCTATTCCTTTATGAAAAATCAAATTCTTTACCTAACCAATATCCAAGACTGTATTCAAGCCATTGAGAATTACACCCATGAAGGTAAACAAGCATTTTTCACCAATAAAATGATGCAAGATGCCGTGATTCGTAATTTGGAAATCATTGGCGAAGCGACAAAACGACTTTCCGAAGAAATTATTACAAACTATCCGAATGTTCCCTGGCGACAAATGGCAGGGTTAAGAGATGTATTAATCCATGACTACCTTAAAGTAGATTTGGAAGAAGTTTGGCTAGTAGTAGAAACAGATATTCCACCTCTAAAAGTCCAAATTCAACAAATTCTCGACACTCTCACTACCTAAATGAATAGGGACATGAATTATAGTAATCGCCATAGCGGTTAGGACGCATCATTTGGTAGAGATGTTCCGGCGGAACGTCTCTACACGCTATATTTTTGGGAAAGTTATACTATCAAGTTTAGAGGTGTTAAATCGGGCGCACGTCGGTGCGCCCCTACTGTTCTGAATCCGGGTCAATACCCATCGCTCTTAATCGTTCTGCCAATCTTGCCGCTTTTTGCTCGGCTTGTTCAGCGCGTTGGCGTTCTTGTTCGGCACGTTGACGTTCTAATTGGGCGCGTTCTTCACCAATTAACAAAAGATTGCCTTCATTATCCCACCAACGCAGCCAAAATTGGGTTTGATTTTGATAAGTCCCCTGCCAAAGTCCCAGTTCTACTCCTAAGGGCGTAATCGGATAGTGACCCCGTTCATTGGGTTGTAATTTTTGATAGGAAAAATTCAGTAAATTATAAACTTCTAGCTTTCTAGTTTTGATTTCAAAAATGCCATAGTAGGGAATGCGGATAATCCGTTCATAAACCCAGAATTTACCCGGTTTCGTAGTTTCTCCTTCAGCGGAAACCGATAAGGGTGTCGTATCCCGTTCCTCATCTCCATTCCCACTGGCAAATTCTAAAGCAATCATCGGTGCCATTAATTCCCGCCAGAGGACATAAGAACGGCGAATTTCACCATTCAGTAATGGGGGAACATTAGGAACATAGAACCAATCGGGCGCTTCTGCACCTTTTTCTGGGGGGTCAGTTTCGCGCCAATAAATACCGCAGTCTTGTCCAATGGCGTATTCTCCATCGGGATGGAGTTGCTGCAAAACTGAACCAATGGAATCGGTCAAAATGATACTTTGAGGATGTTCTTGAAAGTTTTTCACAAATGTACCATCGGACTCAGGGAGTTGGGTATGGTCAGGAAAGGGAGGGGGTAAGTCAATTTTAGTTTGGGTCATTTGTTATTGGTCATTGGTCATTTGTCATTAGTCATTAGTCATTAGTCATTAGTCATTTGTCATTTGTCTTATGGTCGGGGCGGGTGTAGTGGCGTGGCACACCTAAAATGGTAGATTAGAATTGTAGGGGCGCAAGGCTTGCGCCCAGTTTAAACGTAAAATCTATTCCACAATTTTAGCTGTGTCAGTCCAGTAGGGTAGCGTAACGCACCATTTCAAAAGATAGTAGTGAAACCCGCCCCTACACATAGACGCGCCATGGCACGTCTCTACATGATTCTATCTCCCTACCTTGATATCAACCTGTCACCACAAAATTAACCAGCTTTCCAGGTACAACAATCACCTTTTTCACCGTCTTACCCGTGATATAACGCTGGGCAACCTCTGACTCCCTGGCGTACTGTTCCAACGCTGATTTATCAGAATCAGCGGGAACCTGAATTGTGCCACGGGTTTTGCCCATGATTTGAATGACCAACGTAATCTCATCAGCGACTAATGCTTCTGGTTCAAAGGTAGACCAAGGTTGTAGGTGTACTGAATCGGTATGACCAATTCCATGCCATAACTCTTCAGCAATATGGGGGGCAAAGGGGGCTAATAATAGAATCAGGGTCTCGATTCCTTCGGCGTAAACGGGGGAGTCTTTACACTTAGTATCACCGAGGGCGTTGCTGAGTTTCATTAACTCGGAAACCGCCGTATTAAATTGATACTCCCCATCTAAATCATCGGTGACTTCTTTAATCGCCGTGTGAACTGCCCGCCGCAAGTCTTTTTCCGGTTTACTTAACTCAGGGGGAGTGGTAGTGGAACGGTTAGTTCCTTTTGCGGTAAACTCCTCCACCAACCGCCAAACCCGATTCAGGAAACGGAATTGTCCTTCCACATCTGCATCATCCCATTCCAGGTCTTTTTCTGGAGGGGCTTTAAATAGGATAAACATCCGGGCGGTATCCGCACCATATTTGTTAATTACCTCTTCGGGTGCGACACCGTTATATTTAGATTTGGACATGGTTTTGTAGGACACCTCCAGGGTTTCCCCGGTTTCTGGGTCTTTGGGGTCACTGGGGTTGACGTCCACCGAGGGAACCCATTTCCCGGTTCTGGGGTTCATATAGGTTAACCCCTGTACCATTCCCTGAGTTAACAGACGCTGGAACGGTTCATCAAAATTGAGTAAACCGCGATCGCGCAAAACTTTGGTGAAGAAACGGGAGTACAATAGGTGCAAAATCGCGTGTTCGATGCCACCGACGTACTGGTCTACAGGCATCCAGTCATTAGTTTTACTAGAGTCAAACACCTGCTGGTCATTATTCGCATCCGGATAACGCAGGAAATACCAGGACGAATCAATAAACGTATCCATCGTATCCGTTTCCCGTTTCGCCGCTGTACCACAGGTGGGACAAGGCACATCCGCCCATCCCTCCACCTGGGATAACGAGGCGACTCGCCCCCCACTCATGGCTACATTCTCCGGTAATGCTACAGGCAAATCCTGCTCCGGAACCGGAACAATGCCACAATCAGGACAGTAAATTACCGGAATCGGTGCGCCCCAATAGCGTTGGCGCGAAATTAACCAATCCCGCAGGCGGTACTGTATCCGGGCTTTCCCCCATCCTTTCCGTTCGGCGTATTTAACAATCTCTTCTTTGGCGGAAATAGATTCCATCCCATTAAACAGGTCAGAATTTACCACCACACCGGGTTCAGTATACGCCTGTTTCGGTTCAGCTTTCGGGTCAGCCGCATCTGCTGCTACAATCACCGTCTTGATGGGTAACTTCTGTTCCGTGGCAAATTGGAAATCTCGCGCATCATGGGCGGGAACCCCCATCACCGCCCCTGTGCCATATTCATAGAGGACGTAATCGGCAATCCAAATCGGGATTTCTTCCCCCGTAAACGGATTAATCGCCTTACCGCCAGTGGGAATCCCGCGTTTCGGCTTATCCTCAGCCGTGCGTTCCAGTTCGCTTTCCTGAGTTACCTCCTGAATAAAGGCGTCAACCGCAGCTTTGCGGTCAGAAGTCGTCACCTTTGGGGTTAAGGGATGTTCCGGCGCTAACACCACATAGGTGACGCCATAAACCGTATCGGGGCGAGTGGTAAACACACCGATTTTTTCATCCAAGTCGATTATGGGAAACTCTAAATAAGCGCCGACGGATTTGCCAATCCAGTTGGCTTGCATCAACTTCACCCGTTCGGGCCATCCCTCCAGCTTATCTAAGTCGTTGAGTAATTGTTCGGCATAATCAGTAATTTTCAGGAACCACTGGCGCAAGAGTTTCCGTTCCACTTTCGCACCAGAACGCCAGGAACGCCCCTCACTATCCACCTGTTCATTTGCCAGTACGGTTTGGTCAATCGGGTCCCAGTTGACGGCGGCTTCTTTCTGATAAGCTAATCCGGCGTGGAGAAACTGCAAGAAAATCCACTGCGTCCACTTGTAATAATCTGGCGCACAGGTTGCCAATTCCCGGTTCCAGTCGTAGGACAAGCCCAGACGCTTTAACTCAGACCGCATCTGAGTAATATTTTGGTACGTCCACTTAGCGGGATGGACACCGCGTTGAATCGCGGCATTTTCCGCAGGTAACCCAAACGCATCCCACCCCATCGGATGAAGGACGCGATAGCCCTGCATCCGGCTTTTGCGGGCAATAACATCAGTAATCGTATAGTTACGGACGTGACCCATGTGCAGGTTGCCCGATGGATAGGGAAACATCGACAGGGCATAGAATTTGGGCTTATCTGCCTTGTCCTGGGTTTGGTCTAAGTTGTGGTGTGACCAACGGGTTTGCCACTTTTCCTCTATCTCGACGGGGTTATAACGCGACTCCACAAAAGAATCTCCTACAGGGTTGAACTCTATCCGTTTTAACAATTTTGGCACATCATCAGGGGAGATGAGGAGTTTGTATGTAGTAAGGGCTTTACCCGCATTTCTCACGAAAGGCGCGATTGCGAATAGCAGAAACCTTACCAGACAAGGATTTAAGCCCATTTATTCACCCCCAGTTGCACAGAACAGTGTGTTGCGCCTTCAAGCCTCTGAATAATCATTTTTCTCAACCTA
>NZ_JAVKEA010000092.1:0-21952 GCF_040221695.1 Coleofasciculus sp. E2-BRE-01
CTGCATTTTTCTCGGTTTTTAGAGCAACTTGTAATTTTTCTTTTTGAGCGGGTTTCAAATAATTTTTGGCTGGCATATTTTTTTCGTTTTTCGGATTTCCTATTTTAATTATACCCTATTTAAATGCCGAACAGCTTATTACTCTAGATAATGCCAATAACTTCAGTACAGTAGCCGCAAATGGCGCAAATGTTACCTTAAACGACAGCGATGAGATTGAGTTAGGCACTTCCACGATTACTGGTAATTTAGGAGTGACGGCTGACGGTAATATTACAGACAGTGGCAACCTGAGTGTTACAGGTGAGACGACATTAAATGCTAACGGCAACGATATCACCTTAGATAATGCCAATAACTTCAACACAGTCGCCATTAGCAGTGCCAGAAACCTGACCCTCAACGATACCAATGCTATCCAACTTTCATCTTTAACAATTAACGGCAGCTTAGACGTAAATTCAAGTAACACAAACGTTATCGGTAACATCACCACAGGCAATAACCTTACCTTTAATAGTCCAGTCACTCTAGACAACGATGTGACATTAGATGCTGGACTAACCACTCTATCTTTTGCATCCGACTTAAATGCCAATGGTCACTCATTAACCCTAAAAGCCGGTGAAATTAATAATTTAGGTGCAATCACAAACGGCAATAGCCTCACCTTGCAACCTGCCACATCTAACCAAGCCATCACAATTGGTGCAACCAATAACACCACCACCGCTTTAGACTTGACAACCAGTGAATTAAATGCATTCCAATCCAACTTTAATACCCTAATCATCGGACAAGGAAACACAAACCCTGTCACCATCAACCCAATTACATTTAACAAACCTGTCACCATTCAAGGCGGAACCGTTGATGTCAACGGAACCATCACCGGGACAGGAAACGCCTCCATTACCCTCAACAGTGCAACCACAAACCTTAACGCTGCTATCGTCACCGCCAACCAGAACATTACCATTACGGGTAACACCAATCTGGGGAATTCCGTCCTCCTTAATACCAACAGTGGCGCAGGTAATATCAATCTTAACGGCACAATTAATGGCACTCAGGCATTCACCCTCGATGCAGGGACGGGTAACATTAACGCTATGGAAAACATCGGTAACATCACTCCCTTAAATAGCCTAACGATTAATCGTGCTAACAATGTTACTACCCAAAATATTACAGCAACCAACGTTACTGTTACCGCCAATCAAATAATTAATACCGCGAACATCAATACCAGTTCAACCCTCAATCCCGGCGGAGACATTACCCTAACCAGCAATAATGGAGTTATCACCACCAACAACCTGACAAGTTCCGGAACCAGTGGCGGTGATATTTTCATCCAAGCCTTAAACTCGATGACTCTGGGTGAAATTAATAGTAGCGGGAGTTCTGGTGATGGCGGTGATGTCACCCTTGACCCCATTGGCGATATTGAAGTCAGTTTTATTAATGCTGAAGGGGGTAACAACGGACAAGGCGGTAACATTGATATTACCGCAGGTCAATTTTTCCGCGCCACGGATACCTTTACAGACGCTAACGGTGAAGAAGTTAGCCTTTCTAGCGCGGGTGGGGATGATAATGGTAGTATTACGATCCGCCATGGGGGTAACAGTGAAACTCCCTTTATTATTGGTGATGCCACAACCAATGGTACAGTTGGTGCAATTACTGATGGTGATATTACCCTCCTTCCCACACAATCCTTGCTGTTTACCCAGATAGACGGCAATATCGAAATTATTAGTGTTGATGCACCAACGATTCCCGAAGAAGAACCTGTGGATGATTCACCGATGACACCTGTGGATGAGTCTCAAATCAATCCAGTTGATGTCATTCAACCCACTCAAGTTAGCGAACTACCGGAAGAAGATAACAATCAATTAACCGAAGACGAAGACACCAGCGAACCCTCTGAATCAGCATCCGTCCCCACCACCACAAACACCACCACAACCCCAGCCGCCGAAACGGAAGTCGCTCAACAAGAAGGCAATTTCACCAATGCCTATGAAAGCCATCTCGGAGTTAGAAATACCCGCACCGTTACCCCTAAAGAAACCAAAGCCCAGCTTAATCAAATTGAACAAATTACTGGTATCAAACCCGCCCTAATTTACGCCTTCTTTAAACCCCAAACTCCCACTCCCGACAAACCCAATCCCAAAGACCAAAACGAAATCATTTGGCAATTTAACGCTTCCACCCCTCAACACCAACAACTTTCAACGAACCCCAATCCCCAACCCACTGACCAACTCGAACTCGTCCTGGTTACCGCCTCTGGAGACGTAATTCGCCGTCCAGTTCCCGGTGCAACCCGAGAAAAAGTTCTACAACAAGTGCAACAATTACGTCGCGCTGTCACCAATGTTCGCATTCCTCGCCCCTATAAACCCTCAGCAAAACAACTTTATGACTGGTTAATTTCCCCCATCGAAGAAGAATTACAAGCCCAACAAATTAATAATCTCAGCTTCGTTATGGATAGGGGCTTGCGTTCCCTCCCCATTGCCACACTCTATGATGGAAACCAATTTATTATCGAGAACTACAGCGTTGGGTTAATGCCCAGTTTTAGCCTCACCGATACCAGCTATGTAGATATCCGCAACGCTGATATCTTAGCCATGGGTGCTTCTCAATTTAAGGAACAAGACCCCTTACCTGCTGTTCCCCAGGAGTTATCCCTGATTACCAATCAGTTGTGGTCAGGTGAGTCCTTTCTTAACCAAAACTTCACCCTAGAAAATCTCAAACAAGCCCGCGCGAGTCAACCCTTTGGCATTCTCCATCTCGCCACCCATGGAGAGTTTAAACCCGGTAAAGCCAGTAACTCCTATATTCAGTTTTGGAATACCCGATTAACCCTAGACAAATTGCGAGAGTTACAATTAGATAATCCCCCAGTTGAACTGATGGTGTTAAGTGCCTGTCGTTCAGCCTTAGGGGATGAACAAGCCGAGTTAGGCTTTACCGGATTAGCCGTACAAGCGGGAGTAAAATCAGCGTTGGGTAGTCTTTGGTATGTCAGTGATACCGGGACATTAGGACTAATGACCACATTTTATCAACAGTTAAAACAAGCCCCGATTAAAGCTGAAGCTTTACGACAAGCACAATTGGCAATGATGCGGGGAGAGGTAGAATTAGACGGCGATGAATTAGTTACATCATCGGCTAGGATTTCTTTACCTGAGGAATTACTCAACCAGGGAAATATTAATCTGACTCATCCCTATTATTGGAGTGCATTTACTTTAGTCGGAAATCCGTGGTAGTTATAGCACTACGCAGAAAAGTTAGGACATCAGGACACATCATTTACGTATGTAGAGACGTTGCATGGAACGTCTCTATGGTGCCGTAAGTCCTAACCTGCCTTGGTAAGGCTATAATTTGTAAACAAGCCTCAAACCCTTACAAAGGACGTAGTGGACTGACACAGCTAAAATAGGACTTTGTTTGTAGTGAGAACTTTAGTTCTCTAACGCCTAGCTGGAGAGGGCTAAAGCCCTCACTACGTACCCAATCTATTGCACCATTTTAGTTGGGTCACGGCAGTAGTGGACTGACACAGCTAAAATTGTGGAATAGATTTGACGTTTAAACCGGGCGCAAGCCTTGCGCCCCTACAATTCTAATCCACCAATTAAGGTGTACCATGCCAGTAACTTGCTTCTAGCGAAGCGAGTATGACAAATGACCAATGACCAATGACCAATAACTAAAACTGCCCATTCCCCTGAACCACCTGTTTCAGTGTGGTTAACGTCTCCAGAGTAATCATCCCGCGACGATACCCTTTCTGATTAGACATCCCCAAAAACACCGAGTCCCCACGTTTGGGATTGCGGGAAAATCGCGGTGAGGAATTGAGATAAATCGAAGCACTATCAACTTTGAGGGAAAATTGGCGACTTTCCAGGTAAGACTCAGTAACTAAGCAGTCAGCATGACGACTACTGTATTGATTAATCCATTCGATCGCGTCTTCGGTGTTATCAACTAATTTAAAGGCAACAACCTTATCTAAATACGGTTGACTCCATTCTGATTCAGACGCTAGAGTCAATTGATCGGGAAACTTTGCCACCAACTCGGCATCAGCTTTGAGTTTGAAGCCCTTGTCACTTAAACTCTTACAGAGATTCATTAACGAGGATGGTTTTTGATTACGATGGATCAAGACTTTTTCGATCGCATTCACTGGATCAGGGATACTGGCGTGGCTATCTAAAATAATCGATCGCACTCCATCCCAAGTCCCTGATTCGGACCAGTAGAGATAGCAGTTCCCCATTGCTGATCTTAAAACGGGTACCGTTGCTTGTTGCAAAACTTGCTGCACTAGCGTCGGGCGTCCATAGGGAATCACCAAGTTTAAATAGTCATCCCGTGTGACTAAATCTCGCATCGAAGCCCCCTGTTCAGACGGGAACAATTCCAAACAGCCGGAGGGTAAACCCGCGTCGTCCAAGGCGTTCTGTAATGCTTGGGCAATCACTTGATTGGATTGACTGGCTTCGCTACTTCCTTTTAATATCAAACTGTTTCCGGTTTTAATGCAAAAACCCGCCGCGATCGCACCTAACTCAGGGAACGCCTCATAAATTAAGGCAATCACGCCCAACGGCATCATTTGACAATAGGTTTGAGAATGGTCAAGTTGATAAGACGCATTCATCACCCGACGAATCGGATCAGATAATTCCCCAATCCGCTGCAAAATCCCAATCGCAATCTGGAGTCGTTCTGGCGTCAGCTTTAGCCAATCTAATACCAACTCAGGAACTGCCATTTCTCGACTGGCTTCCAAGTCCATGGTATTGGCATCCAAGATATCATCAAACGCATTTTGCAAGGCTTTTACCATCGCTTGAACGCCACGCGATCGCTCAACTCCTTTTGTGGTTGCCAAAACCACAGATGCCCGATGTGATCTGGCAATCACACGGTTGGACTGAGGCGTAGGATCAGAGGCTTCCATATCCATCATTTACGAACGCCGATAAGCTAACCAAACCATAAGCGCTGGCAACACCGCTAAAATCACTGCCAGTAATGCCCAAAGAATTATAGAAGGACCGGTTGGAGATTGCAGTGCTAGAGGTAACCAGACAATCAACAAAACCAGCACAATTAAGAGGGCTACAGGTAGGTAGCTTTCCCCAAGATTCCCTTGGGTACTCACCCAGCGATGACCTGTCCAACGCCAGGTTTTTTTGTAGGGATAAGTCGTCGATAATTGCTCAATTATAAGCCCATTTTCTTCAAGAACGAAAATCTGCTGACAGCGATTACAGCCAAAGGCTTCTGTCAGGGTAATCGGCACTAAACACCCCCGCCGCCGACACGGGCAGGGATATTCCTTACTTAAATCTATCTTTTGAGCTTTCTGAGGTGGCACAAGCGCTATTCAAAACCAAGATTACGTTGATGATTGAGTGTTCCTGATTACACGATCAACTTGTATAGTAAATCACTATAGCTCAAACTTATCCCCACAAATTCCCAACCGAGATTTTCTTGGAGACGCCCATGCTCTAATATTAGCGCTTTCCGTTACGTAAAACTTACACAAATCTTACCAATACCCGATAATATCTTTATATATAACAAGCTAAGAGCGAAGCTTCGGGAGCTTCGCTTTTGAGATAGATAAGCGGGTAACGCGATTCGAACGCGCGACATTCACCTTGGCAAGGTGACGCTCTACCACTGAGCTATACCCGCATTTATTTTGCTTTTTACAGTGTCTCAGAATAATCCAGTTTTGTCAAGTTATTCGTTATTTGCCATAGCTCCTTTGCTCCGAGACATGCCATGGCATGTCTCTACATAGATCATGAATTCCCAGACTCATTGTATTCAGAAGCGGACTCTGAAGGAAGAGACCGCCCTGATGAAACAGGTAAGGACTGAGGAGTTCCTGCCGGATCATAAGCATTATAAGCGGCTGAGCCATTTTGCCCCTTGAACTGCTGCATTAAACTCGCCATTTCTAAGGCACTCATGGCATATTCCCAACCCTTATTACTCTTGATTCCTGCCCGTTCTAAGGCTTGCTGCATCGTATCAGCCGTTAGAACCCCAAAGACTACGGGAATTCCGGTTTGAAAGCTAGCGGCGGCAATGCCCTTAGAGACTTCAGCCGCCACATAATCAAAATGGGGGGTTTGACCGCGAATGACAGCGCCCAAGCAAATCACCGCATCATAGCGATGGCTAAGGGCAGCTTGGCGAGCCATGAGAGGGACTTCAAAACTACCTGGCACCCAAATATAATCAACTTGGGAGCCATGAGGATTGGGATCAACACCGTGGCGTTTCAGGCAATCTTGACACCCGGCTAATAGTTTCTCTGTCACGAGATCATTAAATCGACCGATGATAATTGCCAAGCGCAGGGAGCTGGCTGATGTAAAATTTCCCTCAAAAACTGCCATGGCTATCTTTGCCCTCTTGCGTCATGAGCATCTGTCTGTTGGTGGAGAAGCCCCGTCTGAATTTAATCATTCAGGCGGGGAGAAAGTCAGGCTACCACAAAATAGTTCAGGACGCCAACCACAATGACCAGAGCCAGCCAAAGTCCTGAACCTATCCAAATCAAATTTTTTGATTGCTCCCAGTTTTGGGGGGTAGCATAGGCGACGGGAACACCCACCACCATGACGAATGACAAAATGACCAAAGCTGCCAGTGATATTTGAAATAAGATAGACATTTCCTGTTGTGCCTTTCAAGACGTTAAATCCTTCTGATTGTAAGCTACCAAAAATTGACCCGCTTTTTTGAAAAAACTGAAAATTAACAACAAGGGAGATGGGGAAGATGGGGGAGATGAGGGAGATAGGGAAGATGAGGGAGATGAGGGAGATGGGGAAGATGGGGAAGATGGGGGAGATGAGGAAGATGGGGAAGATGGGGAAGATGAGGAAGATGGGGAAGATGGGGAAGATGGGGAAGATGGGGAGGTTAACTCGAAATTCTACCTTACCTGTTCCTTGTTGCCTAACCAATGACAAATGACAAATGACGAATGACAAATGACAAATGACAAATGACAAACCATGGACTTAATCTTGTGTCACACGATTAGCGACTTTGATGCCCTAGGAGCAGCCGTCGGGCTGACACGCCTGAAAACAGGAGCCAAACTTGTCCTAACAGGGGGCGCTCACCCGGCGGTTCGGGATTTTTTGGCACTGCATCGGGATGAGTATGCTTTGATTGAACGACGTTCGGTTAAAGTAGACCAAATTCATTCCCTCGTCGTGGTGGATACCCAAAAACGCGATCGCTTGGGGAAAGCTGCTCAATGGTTCGACTTGCCTCATCTTACTGCCATTGAACTGTACGATCATCACAGCGACACTCATAGTGATATTCCTGCCACATTCCGACAGGTTGAACCTGTGGGTGCCACCACAACGCTCATTGTCGAGCAATTACAACAAACCTCAATCCAATTAACCACCGCCGAAGCCACAGTGATGGCACTCGGTATCCATGTGGATACAGGTTCCTTAACCTTTGACCAAACGACTCCACGGGATGCCATGGCTCTGGCTTGGGTAATGGCACAAGGGGCAAATATCCGCCAGATTGCTGACTATGTAGATCCAGGACTTTCGCCCCAGTTACAACAACTGCTCACCACAGCCCTAGACCAGTTACAATCTGAAAATTATCAAGGTAATACTCTGTCTTGGGTGTTCCTGAAAACTCAAGACTATGTACCAGGACTCTCAAGTTTAGCCTCACGATTAGTTGACCTAACGGAAAGCGACGCCCTATTGCTGGCGGCGGAGTATGGGGGAGATGGGGAAGCTGGGGGAGCTGGGGAAGCTGGGGAAGCTGGGGGAGCTGGGGGAGCTGGGGGAGATGGTAGAGACGTTCCGGTGGAACGTCTAGAAGATGTGAGTGAATCCAACCCTCAACACTCAAAATCATCCCGTCTGACGATCATCGGGCGATCGCGAATTCCTGGCACGAATTTAAATGCGCTCTTACAACCCCTAGGTGGAGGGGGGCATTCTCAAGCCGCCGCCGTCACCCTACGCCATGAAAATCCCCCAGAGGTTTTGCCACAACTCGTTGATCAATTCAAAGAGCAAATTCCCCAACCCCTAAGCGCCCTGGAGTTAATGTCCTCCCCGGTGCGAACGATTCGCCCCGATACCACCGTGGGAGAAGCACAGCGGATTTTGCTGCGTTATGGGCATTCTGGACTGTCTGTGGTTGATGAAAATGACCAGTTAATTGGGATTATTTCACGGCGAGATATTGATTTAGCACTGCATCACGGTTTGGGTCATGCTCCAGTTAAAGGGTATATGACCCGAAACCTGAAAACCATTACCCCCCAAACCTCACTGCCAGAAATTGAGTCGCTGATGGTAACTTATGATATTGGACGCTTACCCGTGTTAGAGAATGAGCAGTTAGTCGGGATTGTCACTCGTACCGATGTGCTGCGACAAGTGCGCCAAGATCAAGAGCGCTGGGGAGAGACTTGCCCCATCCAGATGACCTATCCCTCATCCCGCCTGTTAAATATGCGGGAACGCCTTGCTCCTGCCCTGTGGCAATTGCTCACTCAAGCCGCCCAGGAAGCCCAGGAAAGGGGTTGGCATCTCTATTTAGTGGGGGGAGCCGTTCGTGACGTATTGCTGGCGGATGAGAGCCAACCGCTACTCCTAGAAGATGTGGATTTGGTGGTTGATGGGTTTCATCGGGCGGCTGATGTGGGCGCAGGAGTAACTTTGGCAAAAGCCTTACGAGAACGGTATCCGAATGCTCGCTTAGACGTTCATGGGGCGTTTCAAACGGCAGCATTGTTGTGGCATAATGACCCGGTGCTGGATTCCCTGTGGATTGATATTGCCACGGCTCGAACTGAGTTTTATCCCTATCCAGCGGCGAATCCGGAAGTGGAAGCCAGTTCTATTCGCCAGGATCTCTATCGGCGAGACTTTACCATTAACGCCATGGCAGCGCGACTGACGGGGAGGCGAGGTGAGGCGTTGCCCCTACTGGATTTTTTTGGCGGGATGTTGGATTTGCGATCGCGTCAAATTCGCGTCTTGCACGCCAATAGTTTTATCGAAGATCCGACTCGCATTTATCGAGCGGTGCGGTTTGCCGTGCGCTTAGGCTTTGAACTGGAACCCCAAACCCAAGACTATATCCAGTATGCGTTAGAGAGTGGCGTTTATGAGCGATCGCTAGGTGCAAATACCCGAGCGCCTGCCCTAGAAACCCGCTTGAAAGCCGAATTAAAGTACATTCTAGAAGCCCCCTATTGGCAACGGGCATTCCAACTCATTGGATCACTCGGAGCATTACGCTGTCTTCATCCCAGCTTAAAGCTTGACCCATTGTTATGGTGGCGGGTTCGTCTAATTGACCGTTGGTTACGACGGTTTGATCCGGATCAAACTTTAAAACATTGGCAGATGCGGCTTGAGGTGTTAATTGCTCATTTAGAGCCTCAAGAACGGGGCAAGGTGGCAGAAAATTTACAACTGCCTATTGATAGTATTGAGCGACTACAGCATCTCGGACAAGCCCAAACTGAGGTGGTAGAGTCTCTACCCCACTGTCAGCGTCCCAGTGAAGTGGTTTGGCTGTTACGTCAGTATAAATTACCTACCTTGGTTTTAATTGCCGTACACAGTTCTCGGGCAATTCGACGCAAACTGTGGCACTATTTCAAGAACTTGGCAACGGTGCAGGCTCCTCTGAATGGGAATGATCTCAAACGTTTGGGTTATAAGCCGGGTCCCCACTATAAAGAAATGCTGGATGCTCTGTTAGCAGCAACCTTGGATGGCGTGATTCAGGATGAGGCAGATGCCAAAGCATTTCTAGAGCAGCATTATCCTCGTTCTACGTAAATGTTGAGTGTTGAGTGTTGGCACAATTTGGATATACTCCATCTAGGCTGTAGCATTATTGGTGCTTGTGGGGAGTAAATTTTTATGAACTTGACGGCAGAACGGGGCTTAAACCAAGGGAAATATGTTCTCAGTACCCAACTGGGCGCGGGTGTTTTCAGTCTTACCTACAAAGCAACCGATACTGAGTCAGGTCAATCGGTTGTGATTAAAACCATAGGGGAAGCGCTGCGCCAGCATCCCAATGTTAATCAATTCAAGCAGGAATTTTTAGACATTGCCAAACGCTTGAACTACTGCCAACATCCTCATCTGGTTCGCGTCCTCGACTATTTTGAGGACAAGGGATATCCCTATCTGGTGATGGAATATATTCCCGGACAGACATTGGCAGACGTTCTGCAAGCGGGTTCCTTGCCAGAGGCTGAGGCGATCAACTATATCCGTCAAATCAGTGATGCGGTAAAGGTTTTACACCAAGTCGAATTACTACACCGAGATATCCAACCCAAAAACATTATTCGGCGTCAGGATAGCGATCGCGTTGTGTTATGTGAAGTTGGGATGCTCTATGAGTTCACCCCAGGCATCAAACAAACCTATGCCAGCTTCCTCTCTGCTGGCTATGCTCCTCCAGAAGACAACACCTTGGCAAACACAGCGACACGGCAAACTGATATCTATGCCTTAACCGCCACATTCTACTGCTTACTCACTGGATATCCTCCCTTACCCGCACCTGTGCGACAGAGGTTATCAGCCAAGGGAGACAATTGTCTATTTTCTTCACTCTCTCAGCCGCCGCTGTCTAAATTGAGTCCCACCATTCAACAAGCATTACAGTACGGTTTAGAACTCATCCCCAACAACCGTCCCCAAATGATAGACACTTGGTTAAAGCAGCTTCCCCTTCAGGAGTCTGTTACTCTCCTTGAACCGATAACCACTCAGCCAGTGGAAAACCAGCCAAAGTCAAAAGTAGGTTGCCTACCTGGCAAGTCCAAGGTTAACACTGTGCTATCAAGGGGAACAAAGAGTCAACACTCAACCTTGAGTCAGGGCGGGTTTTGTACAAACGTTACCATCAATAGCGAAACCAAATTCCCTAAACCCGCCCCTACAAACCCGTTTCCCGATGAGCCTAGCGTTGGGTCAAAGACGCGCCATGGCACGTCTCTACATTCAACCCTCAAAACGGCTAAAACCAAAGCTTCAATACCGTTACAAGCGTTGTTCATGACAGGAGCGATCGCGGCGTCAGCAGGCATTGGATTCGGCTGTGCTGTACGAGTAAACCAACCGGGCGAACCCGGATCAACGATTTTGCATACCCAACAAACCTTTCCTCCCCGTAGCGATTGGCCCGTTTCCGAATCTCAACAATTTGTTAGGGAACAGGGAACCCTTCAACTTCGTTCAGGGCAGGCAGGGAACAGGGAACAGAGAATGTTTTGAAAAACCCATCAAAAATCATCCGCACCGACAAGTGGCAACTTAACCCGACTTCTGAACAGAAGGTTTTGTTCGGAGAAACAGTTAAGGTGTATCGTCGGTTTTGCCGATTTTTGACGGGTATCGTTTTTACTCACTGGGACAAGCTAGTGCAAGAAGGCAGAAATAACTGAACAGCTAATATCTCCCCCCGCTTCCCCTGCTCCCTCTGCTCCCCCTGCTTCATCGTATCTACGAAGCTGCTCAAGTATTTTTATGCCCGCTGCACTAGCAGGTGGAGTGAGCTTCGTGCGTTATAATTTGTTACGAATACCCAAACCATCTTCCCAATGAGCAATCCAGTCATTCATGCCTTTTTTGTAGGACGATCGCTAGCTCAAACTCTGGGCGATCGCGTAGAAGACTCCTTAACGAATGCTCTTAGCGAACTTGGCAAATTTGATGCTGAACAGCGAGAGCATTTGCAACAGTTTACTGAGCAAGTCATGGAAAGGGCGCAACAGGAAATGGAAATCGCCATGGGCGATCGCTCTTCTAGTACTACTGTTTCGACTGGTTCTCAATCCGTTGACCTACAAGCTACTATTGACGAGTTGCGAGCTGAAATTGCTCGCTTGCGGACTGAGCTACAGCTCTATCGCAATCAATCAGTGACTTGATTTGAGTGATACTGGAGGTGTTTCCCTTTTCCCTTCACCCGTTACAGCTTTTCCCAATCCGCTTCTGGAATCTCCTCTATCCCTAGGGTACTTTTTCCTTGAAGCCTTGGAGCTATATGCCTTGGAGCCATCTGCCTTGTCTCTACCAAAAAGGGGGTAGTCACCCCAGATTTGGTATTACAGATACTCGCTTAGGGTGTGCTTAGCTTTCAAAGATTTTGAATTTTTATTAAGATTAAGAGGAGACCATCATTCAGGAATCTAGGTGTCTGCTGTTTCTGATAACTATGTCAACCTCAAACAATATAAGGAACGCCAGGTGTCTAGCCAACGTTCCCTAAGAGGGATAAACCAAGACAAGGCATATCGTTGGAATCGGGAAAACTACTCCCGACATCGACGATTTGTCGATATTTGGACATTTGTTTTAACCCTCCTCTTCCAGTTGTGGCTCAACGGCAAACCTTGGAGCTATCCAGGGGGCATGACCGATGCAAAACAGGCGGCTCGTCGTAAGACACAGGCAATCTGGATTCGAGATACGTTCTTAGAGTTAGGTCCAACCTTCATCAAGGTGGGACAGCTATTTTCAACTCGGTCTGACTTATTCCCTGGTGAATATGTAGAGGAACTGTCTAAACTACAGGATCGCGTCCCCGCTTTTAACTACGATCAAGTTGAGGCAATTGTCAAGAAAGATTTAGGGAAATCTGTAAGTGAACTCTTTGACAATTTTGATCCGATTCCTCTAGCAGCAGCCAGTTTAGGACAAGTCCACAAAGCTCAACTCCAGAGTGGAGAAGAGGTTGTGGTCAAGGTACAACGACCGGGCTTGCGGAAACTGTTTACGATAGACCTACAAATTCTCAAAGGAATTGCCCGTTACTTCCAAAATCACCCCGATTGGGGTCGAGGTCGAGACTGGATGGGCATTTACGAAGAATGCTGTCGTATTCTCTGGGAAGAGATTGATTATCTCAATGAAGGGCGCAATGCCGATACCTTCCGCCGTAATTTCCGCACCTACGATTGGGTAAAAGTTCCTCGTGTCTATTGGCGCTATACCTCAAATCGAGTCTTAACCCTAGAGTATGCTCCAGGAATTAAGATTAGTCACTACGAGGCACTAGAAGCTGCTGGATTGGATCGGAAACTTTTGGCTCAACTGGGGGCAAAAGCTTACCTACAGCAGTTGCTCAATGACGGTTTCTTTCATGCCGATCCCCATCCCGGCAATATTGCGGTTAGTGCGGAAGGCTCATTGATCTTCTATGATTTCGGCATGATGGGGCGGATTAAGGCAAATGTCAGGGAAGGGTTGATGCAGACGCTCTTTGGCGTTGCCCAAAAAGATGCTAGTCGAGTGGTCGAGTCTCTAGTCGCATTGGGTGCCTTGTCTCCGGTTGATGATATGGGTCCGGTGCGGCGTTCGATCCAGTATATGCTGGATCACTTTATGGATAAGCCCTTTGAGAATCAGTCGGTGAGTGAAATTAGCGACGATCTCTATGAAATTGCCTATGGTCAACCCTTTCGCTTTCCGGCAACCTTCACGTTTGTGATGCGAGCCTTTTCCACCTTGGAAGGAGTGGGCAAGGGCTTAGACCCAGAATTTAACTTTATGGAAGTGGCAAAACCTTTTGCTCTGCAAATCATGACTAACGGTAATAGCCCTGAGGGTAATACATTCTTGAATGAATTGGGACGCCAAGCGGCTCAAGTGAGTAGTACGGCGTTGGGATTACCTCGACGGATTGAGGATACGATTGAAAAATTAGAACGGGGAGATATACGTCTACGGGTTCGTTCGATCGAGTCGGATCGGATCTTGCGCCGCATGAGTAGCATTCAGATAGGAACAAACTATGCGTTACTACTCAGTGCATTCACATTGTCAGCTACGATCTTATTTGTTAATGGTCAAGTCGGGCTGGCATTAGTGGTGGCGTTAGTCGCCGCCGCGATCGCTTTTGCCCTAATTCGTTTACTCCGAAGGCTCGACCGATACGATCGCATGTTATAACTCCCATAAGGTTATTGACGCCAGCACAAACTTTATGAAATGTCGCTTTACGGGTCTCACTGACCCGGGCTTAATTCGTACCGTAAACCAGGACTATTACTACATCGATCCGAAGGGACGCTTTTTCATTGTCGCCGACGGCATGGGCGGTCATGCTGGGGGACAGGAAGCCAGCCAACTGGCTACAGAGGTCATTCAGGCACGTTTAGAGCGGCAATGGCTAGAGTCAGTCCCTTCGGAAAAGTTACTGGAACAAGCCCTCTACGATGCTAATCAGGCAATCTTAGAGGATCAAAAAAATCATCCCGAACGGGCAGACATGGGCACGACGGCTGTCGTGGTCATCTTCCGTAAAGGTCAGCCTTGGCTGGCTCATGTGGGTGATTCTCGCCTTTATCGATGGCGACAATTAAAACTCGAACAAATGACGGATGACCATACCTGGGTAGCACGCGCCATGAAAGCTGGGGATCTGACTCCAGAACAGGCGCGAACGCATCCCTGGCGTCATGTGTTGTCTCAATGTCTAGGTCGCAAGGACTTACAGTCTGTTGATGTCGAGTCCATGGAGATTCAGTCAGGAGATTTCCTGCTCCTTTGTACCGACGGACTGACTGAGGAACTCTCGGATACCGCGATCGCGTCCCATCTCCAGTCCAATGGGGATGGCGAAGAGATCGCCGCTAACCTAATTGCCGCCGCCAAAGAAAAAGGCGGACGAGACAATATCACCGTGATTCTAGTCAAAATTGACGAGATTTGACCCAGAGAGCTTAAAAAATTGTTAAATTGTCGGGTTTGCACCATTTAACCGTTACGGCGATCCCTTGAGCGCCCTCTTGTTCTAAATCCTCAATGTAACCTGCTTCATAAGACGCGGCTTCTTCTGGACTATCAAAGGGTCCAAAGTAGTAAGTGACCGCAGGTTCAGCAGTGACAATTTCTATCCACCAAGCGAAGGAACTCTGAACATCTGTGTCAGGAGTTGGGCTTCGTATGCTGACAATTTTGCCCCCTAATTGGGAAATTCTCCGCATCGTTTGGTTCATGCGGCTGTACGGAACTCTGATAAAGACAGAACTACTCCGACGAATGGGGTAGTTGAGGGTGTCGGTAGCTGCACTCTGACGCAAACCGACGACTTCATAAATAAAATAACGATTATCCAACAAGATACTACCTGTTAAGCCAGCAACACTTGAGATGAACAGTTCTAACTCCCCACCCTAATCAGACTATAGTTAGGGGATATCAGAGACCGGGGGTAAGGTTGTTATGGGAGCAATTGTGAACATCGCCCCATTGAACCTATAACCACCATCAGTATTAGTTATCAGATCCCCAGAGGATTGTCACTATTTTTTTCTAGAGAAGGGGTGTCGGGTGTCGGGTGTCGGGTGTCGGGTATCGGGTGTCGGGTGTCGGGTGTCGGGTGTCGGGTGTCGGGTGTTGGGTGTTGGGTGTCGGGTGTCGGGTGTCGGGTGTTGGGTGTCGGGTGTCGGGTGTCGGGAATAGCCACCAAGGGATAAAGAGGGTGACAAAGGCGGATTTGGTATTACCCAAATCCTAAGCCGAACTGCTGCTTTCTCCTTTAACCACAGCAGCACCAATTAAATGAGCTAAACGTAAGGCTTCGGGGACTTTACCACAGTCCGTTACGCGCTCTAGAACCGATGCGATAACCTGGGGATTCGCGCCACAAACCTGAAAAAAGAAAGGGGGATAAGCATGAATACTTCCAGCGCGTTGGAGGAGATGGAGACGCTGTTCAGGTTGAGGTAAACGATGAATTGCCTGTTTGACTGCTTCTACATTAGGCATACGCCGCATCAGAGACACACAGGGAAGACTCAGGCGATCGCAAAGCTGGGGCAAGTCTATCAAATTAAAGCCACCAAAACCAATACCATCCAGCAGTAAAACATGCAGTTGGGGTAAGAACTTCCGTCCAACTAATAGCTGAACAATCCTATCCGTCGCATCCCAGCCGTCTCGTTCCACCTCTCCCCAAACCATCCCCTCGAAGCGCGTTCCTCCACAAACCACTCCCGCAATGGACACTTTGGCGCTGGCATGACGGGAAAATGGTGCGTCGTCAAAGCCAATGACGCGAATGACGCGATTGAGTCGCACAAGATCATCAAGTTCCATAGAGTGCCATTGAGCCAACCAATATCAATTGTACGGGTACTGATAAGTGGGTGGACACAATTAAAGTTAACGGTTAGAGATTAGGGAACAGGGAACACCTCGACTTACCTCGACTCCGCTCGGTAACACGCTCGGTGTGTCACAGGGAACAGTAAGGGTTTAAGGGCGATTTACTTGCACTTAATACAGTACCGTTTTCTTTTGTCCGACTACTTATTAGGAATGACGAATGACGAATGACAAAGGACAAATGACAAATGACTATGACCAAAGACCTCGCTTGCCATTCGGCATAATTGTTGCCCAATTCGTTTTAGCTAAAGCTAACTGTTCCTCCGTAATTTTGGCATTGGCAAGATTCGCGCCACAGAGATTTGCCCCCTTAAGATTGGCATGATTCAGATAAGCAAAACTTAAATCTGCCCCGCGTAAATCTGCCCCCTCTAAATCCGAATTGCTCAAATAAGCCCGTCCTAAATTGGCATCTCGCAAATTTGCCCGAGTTAAGCTTGCCTGACCAAAATCAGCACTGGATAAATCAGCACCTTGTAAATTAATGCGAGTTAACTTGGACTGGTAAAAAATCCCGCCAGATAAATCCGATTTTTGTAAATCCAACCCACTTAAATCATGGGAAGCAAAATCTCTCCGACCTTTCATATATGCCGTTAACACACCATTAGCATCAAGCTTTTTGGGTCTACTGCTGGCAAAACTTTGGCTCGATGGTATATTCCCTGTATGAATTTCTGTCACTGACCTCGATATAAATTGACTGCGGGGATTACCATTACCCATGGTGTTGGAAGAACCCGGACGACTACGTTCCCGTCGTTCACGACGCTTACGAATCGCCGCCGCTAACTTCTGGGTCGCCGATGAAGGAGAGGAAGGAGAACTGGGCGAGTCTACCTCTTGAACTTCGGTGGAATTGCCATTTGTATTTGTATTGGATAGCCCAGAGGTTGGCATTGCCATTCCTTGAACCAAACTATCAAAATAAGGTTCTAAGTCTAGCGCTCTGAGAATCTCTTCTGCCGTTTGATAGCGATGACGAACAGAAGCCTCCAGCATTTTTTTCAACACAGTCGCAAAATGATCGCTGACTTGCACAGATTTACGCCAGACCATTTCACCAGTTGAGGGATTGTAATCTAAATCTTTTGGCGATTTTCCGGTGAGTAAATACACGCTAGTTACGCCGAGAGCATAAATGTCACTGGCATAAACGGGTCGCAATGCCATTTGTTCCGGCGGAGCAAAACCGGGAGTCCCAATGGCAAAATTTGTCAAGGCGGTTTGATCAGAGGTATTGGCAACGGCGGCTTGGTTGACTTCATCTTTAACCGCACCAAAGTCGATCAAGACCAGTTTTCGGTCTTGCTCTCGTCGAATTAAATTAGCTGGTTTGATATCCCGGTGGATCACCTCTTGGCTATGGATATATTTAATCAGGGGGAGAACTTCACTCAGAAATTGCTTGACCCCGGCTTCTGAGAGGGGACCACATTGTTTAATTTCTTGCTGTAACGTGAGTCCACTAATATACTCCTGTACCAAATAAAACTGCTGATTGTCTTGAAAAAAATCCAACAGTCGGGGAACTTGAGGATGATTGCCAATCTTACCGAGGGTTCTGGCTTCTCGCTCAAATAGCTTTTGAGCCATTTCCAGAACCTGTGATGTGGTTGTTGCGGGACGAAGTTGTTTAATGACGCAACTGGGATTGCCAGGAAGAGACTCATCTCTGGCTAAAAACGTAGCGCCAAATCCGCCTTGACCTATGGTTTTTAGCACACGATAGCGATTTCGCAACATAATAGGATGACCACACGCCTGACAGCTAGTGACGTGCAGCGGATTTTTGGGCTGAGGACAGTCAGGATTTAGGCAGTAGCTCATTCAGCATCACCAATGGGGCGTTTGTCCGGGCTAGGACGAAAGCTTTCTCAATTGTGATCGAAGCACCCGGCTTATCTATTAAGATCTATAGTTGACTTTAGTGGGAAACGCACCGCCGGATGCACCCTCGCTTTGGTAAGCCTTGGTAAGCAATCTTATCTATCTACAGGATATCTTAATTTACCCTGTCGTTTAGGCACAGATGCCCAAATAACGCACTGATTTGAGTCTTTTTTGGATAAAGTCTTGATAAAGATTGTCCTCTGTTTGTGAAGAATTGGTAAAGTGTGGCAAGTCGGGGGAGCTGGGGGAGCTGGGGGAGCTGGGGAAGCTGGGGAAGCTGGGGGAGCTGGGGGAGCTGGGGAAGCTGAGGGAGCTGGGGGAGCTGGGGGAGCTGGGGAAGCTGAGGGAGCTGAGGGAGCTGGGGGAGCTGAGGGAGCTGAGGGAGCTGGGGAAGCTGAGGGAGCTGGGGAAGATGGGGAAGTTAACTTAAAACTCTACCTTACCTATTGCCTATTGCCTATTGCCTATTCCCTGTTCCCTGACAAATGACGAATGACCAATGACGAATGACGAATGACAAATGACAAATGACCAATGACCAATGACCAATGACCAATGACCAATGACCAATGACCAATGACCAATGACCAATGACCAATGACGAATAACAAATCGGGTATAGTGAGATCAACAGTAACGGAACTGCATCTAAGCTGAGGTCGGTAAAAGCAAGAAATTAATGCGTATCTCTTTAAATTGGCTGCGGGAACTGGTGGATGTGAACCTAGCTCCCCAAGAAATTGCGGAAATTCTCACCAATGCTGGATTTGAGGTCGAGGATATTGAGGATCAGCGGCAGTTAGCCGATGGCGTGGTTGTGGGGAAGGTTCTGGATGTGCAACCCCACCCTAATGCCGATAAGCTGAGAGTCACTAAAGTGGATGTTGGAGACGCCAATGATCCAGTCACCATTGTCTGTGGCGCGGCTAATGTTCGGGCAGAGGCTTATGTCCCTGTCGCCACGGTAGGGACTTACCTGCCCACGGTGGATTTGAAAATTCGCTCCTCCAAACTGCGGGGAGTGCGTTCTGAAGGGATGATTTGTTCCTTGGCAGAAGTTGGCTTGGAAAAAGAGTCAGAAGGGATTTACATCTTTGAGGCACAGACGCTACAAGTGGGGAGTGATGCTCGTCCTCTCCTGGGACTTACGGATGTGATTCTGGATTTGACCGCAACGGCGAATCGGGCGGATGCGTTGAGTATGGTTGGAGTGGCTCGTGAAGTCGCCGCCCTGACTGGTGCATCTTTGAACCTGCCTAAAACGCCGGAGTTGACGATTCCTCAAGGTACTGGCGGGTTGACGTTGAAAATTGCTGACCCGAAAGCTTGTCCTGCTTATATTGGTACCGTGATTGAAGGCGTGAAAATTCAACCATCGCCAACCTGGTTAAAACAGCGTTTACAAGCCGCAGGGGTGCGACCGATTAATAATGTTGTGGATATTACCAACTATATTCTGTTGGAATGGGGTCAGCCTCTCCACGCCTTTGACCGCGATCGCTTACAACAAGTAGCAGGGGACAAATCTTTAACCATCGGGGTTCGCTTTGCTAAGGGAGAGGAATCGCTCACCACTTTAGATGCTCAATCCCGCACCCTTCATCCCCAAACTTTGTTAATTACCGCCAATGATCGCCCCGTGGCGCTGGGAGGCGTGATGGGTGGTGAGGAAACCGAAGTCCATGAGGGAACAGAGAATCTGGTTCTAGAAGCCGCCCTCTTTGAACCCGTTGCCATTCGTCGTTCAGCCCGCTCTCAAGGCTTACGCACGGAGGCATCCACTCGTTACGAACGGGGCGTCAATCAAGCGGAATTAGGCATCGCGGCGAAACGAGCGATCGCGTTAATCCAAGAACTCGCCCAGGGTAAGCCGATTGTCCAAGAAGTAGCCGATACCCGCCCTGATCCAGACAGTTGGGTACGCTCGATTGAGTTACGCCTAGAACGGGTGAATCAGGTATTAGGTCCAGTGGATTTGGGTGATGAGATTGGTGACATTCAGCCCGATGATGTTGAACGCATTCTCACGGCGTTAGGATGTCAACTTCAGTCCGTGGAATCCGACGAGGCGTTGAAATGGACTGTCACGGTTCCCCCCTACCGCTACCGAGACTTAGAACGGGAAATCGACCTAATTGAAGAAGTTGCCCGTCTCTACGGCTATGATAAGTTTTGTGAAGATTTACCCCCGAAAACCGAACCGGGTTATCTATCGATTGACCAGGTTTTAATCCGCAAGATTCGGGAAGCCTTCCGTGCGGCTGGATTAACGGAATTGCTGCAATATTCCTTGGTTAAACCGGAAGAAAAAGAGGAGCAAATTAGCCTATCGAATCCTCTATTTGTGGAATATTCTACCCTGCGGACGGATTTACTCTCAGGATTGATCGAAGTCGCCCAGTACAACCTCGAACAAGGGAATGGGGTATTGAATGGGTTTGAAATCGGGCGAATTTTCTGGCGCGACGAAGACGGATTTGCCGAAAGCGATCGCGTGGCGGGAATTTTGGGTGGTGATCCCAGTCAGGGTAAATGGACGAGAGGCGGACAAGATGCGCCGATGAGTTGGTATGAAGCTAAGGGAATCATCGAAAGCGTGTTTGAACGCTTAGGATTAACTGTGGAATATCAACCCGATCGCCAGGATTCGCGCCTACATCCAGGGCGCACCGCTTCCTTATGGATACAAGGCGATCGCTTGGGCAGATTTGGGCAACTCCATCCCCAGCTTCGAGCAGAATTGAGTTTACCCGATGCAGTCTATGGGTTTGAGTTAGACCTAGATGTCATGTTAAATGCTCTTGTCCAAGATGAAAACTTGACGCCACGATTTTCCGTCTACTCGACGTTTCCAGCCGCAGACAGAGATATTGCCTTCTTTGTACCCGATACTGTCTCAGTCGCCGACATTCAACGCACCACTCAACAAGCCGCCGGAAGCCTATTGGAATCGGTGCAATTATTCGATGAATATCGCGGGGAACGAGTGCCAGAAGGACAGCGCAGTCTGGCTTTCCGGCTGATCTATCGCGCAGGCGATCGCACGCTGAAGGACAAAGAAGTGGAATCCGCCCACCAGAAGGTTCGAGACGCCTTGTTGGAAAAATTTGGTGTCAGCCTGAGAAGTTAAGTCGTCATTTGTCATTTGTTCACAGTTGATTGGTTATGCCTAAATATGTAATGTGGGGAAGCTACTGTGAGGACGTATTAGAAAAACGCGCTCCTCATCGTCAAGCACATCTGGATGGTTTAACTCAGCAAAAAGAATCCGGCGTATTAATCACGATTGGTCCAACCAAAGATGTGACCAAAGTGTTTGGTATTTATGAAGCTGAAAATGAAGCCACTGTGCGCCAACTGATTGAGGCTGATCCCTATTGGCAAAATAGGATTTGGACAGAGTACGACGTGAAAGAATGGATTCAGGCATTTTAGGGTTAACTAACAGTCCGTAAATATCTAGACAATTAGTGACATAACTAGACATTTTCTATGATATAGTCAGGCAATGTCTAGTTTAACCCCCCAAGAAGCAGCCACTCGACTAGGTGCCACGGTCTTGCACTTTGCACCGATGGGAACTCAATGGTAAAATGCAATCTTATAGTATCGCTGGTGGTCATCGTCTTATCGATATCGTTGACTTAATTGGTAAGAAATCGGGTAACGAATAGCTATGACGACGATAACTTATTGCAAAGGCTTGCCAACTCCCGCCGATGAACTTAATCCCATCGGTTTTACCGAATTGGAGATGTTGTTAACTTCATTGTCCGATA
>NZ_JAVKEA010000093.1:0-9549 GCF_040221695.1 Coleofasciculus sp. E2-BRE-01
CTTTTTGAATCCATTGAAGAGTTAGAATCTTTGTTGCATCAACTTTTAAATGAAGACAAGCTAGTTATTAACTGGGGGCGCAAACTGAAAAATAAGGGTAATGCTCTTATCACAGTTTAAATGCATGACAGCTTAATAAAAATGTTCTGGTTCTAACTGTTTTAAGGGTTGAATAATACGTTGACTGATAGACTGGGTAAGGGGTTCGGGTACAAATACCACAGAGGTTAAACAACGTTCGCGATCGCGTTCGTAATCAGAGCGCATTGCCACAACTGTCATCTGCCCTTTCCCTTGAGTGAGCTGGGTTTTGAGTTGTTGAATGGTTGCTTTTTGAGCGTCGGTATAGTTATCGTGCATGATGGCGGTGGTGATACAGGAGATAGAGTCTCGGTGTGAACTCATTTATTCAACTTGACCCCATTGATTTAGTTTGGGGATTGGGCATGATGGCGATCGCGATTGGTTTATCCAGTTGGCAGGGGTTAGGATTGGAGTTACCGTTAGCGATCGCGACAGGGCGAACGGTGATACAGCTTTTGGTAGTAGGGTTTTTTCTGGGAGTTGTCTTTGCCTTGGATAACCCCCTGGCAGTTTTAGCCGTTTTACTGGTAATGCTAACCATTGCGGCGATTACCGCCCGTAACCGGATTGGCAAAAAGATTCCCCGACTATTCTGGGTTGTGTTCGGTTCGATTTTCTTCTGTAGTGCCTTAACGTTGATTTATACCAATCTACTGATTATTCAACCGGAAACCTGGTATCAGCCTCAGTATCTAATTCCTTTGGGTGGTATTGTTTTGGGCAATGCCATGAATGGATCTGCGATCGCGGGTGAACGGTTGGTGAGTACAATTACCAGTAGTCGCTTAGAAATTGAAACCCACCTGAGTTTAGGCGCTACCCCCCAACAAGCCGTGGCGGGATACCGCAAAGATGCTATTCGCGCCGGATTAATTCCTACCCTAAATCAAATGATGGTGGTGGGGATTGTCACATTACCGGGAATTATTACAGGTCAACTGCTGAGTGGCATTGACCCATTGAATGCGGCATCTTACCAAATTTTAATCATGTTTATGATTGCCACAACTAACCTCACCACGACAATCTTGGTGACTCAGGGTATTTATCGTCAATTTTTCAACGCCCAAGCTCAGTTAAAACTTCCTTGAAATGTCAGGGAACAGGGAACACCTCGACTTACCTCGACTTACTTCGGCTTCGCTCAGTAACACGCTCGGTAACACGCTCGGTGTGTCACAGGGAACAAGGCAAAGTAGAGTTGTTAGTTAACTCACATCTTCCCCATCTCCCCCATCTCCCCCATCTCCCCCATCTTCCCTGCACCCCAAAACTCCAGCTTCCTTAAGTGATGCTACGATAGCCCTAGTTTAAACAGCACCTAGCTAGTATGAGTTTTTCTTTTATTACCCCCCGTCGCCTTCTCGCTTCTGGTCTGTGTTTGGGTGTTCTGAGTACCCTGGGGTTAACCGTTCGTTCTCATTCATTGCTATCACCCGCCGTTGCTGAAGTTGCGATCGCATCCACTAAAGATGTCACGGCTGAGGATGTGGCGGGTACATGGCGAGGGGAATTAGCACCCGGTCAAATAATTACCTGGATTTTGACACCTGATGGCAAATTTTTTATGACTACCCCACCCGTTGCTGATGAACCACAACAAGCGTTAGAAATGCGTTACCAGGTAAAAACGAGTACTCAGCCGATGGGTTTAAATATAGACTTGGCGCAGGGGGGAACGGTAATGACAATTTTTGACATGAATCCGGAAGGTGAAATGCTTGTGCAAATCGCGGGAACGAATCCGGGAGAAGCACGACCGACCGAATTTAATAATCCGACGGTGTTTGAAAAAGTTTCAGATACCACTACATTACCGCCAAATACACAAATTATTAAATAGTTGATACGTCGAAAAATGAATGTAGAGACGTAGCATGCTACGTCTCTACTTAACGGTTAGCTTTTTTTCACAAAGCCCAACGTTAAGCTATCCGGTGCGAGGAAGTGGTTCAAATGATACGCCCGTTCCTCAGTTTTCAACAGGATTTGTTCATACAAATAGCGGGTGGCGCGATCGCCTAAACTTTCCGCTTGTGACGCCTGACGCCGAATCAACTGGATTATAGCTTGCTCGGCTACCAAGTCATTCTCGATCATCTGACGCGATGAAAAAATACCATCGGCTTCTGGAGAGAAGCAACATAACTGCGCCAGGGTGCTAAAACTAGCGGCGGGAACTCCACCTAATCCATTGAGTCGTTCTCCCAAATCGTGGACATGTTCCTGCGCCTGTTCGTAGCTTTCTTGAAAGAAGTCGTGCAGGGAATAAAATTCGGCACCTTCTACGACAAAGTGATGTTTTTGGTATTGCAGATAGAGGGCTTGGAAGCTTGCTAATGCAATATTTAGTCCTTCACAAACAGGAGCGGTGACACTTTGCTCCAGTAGAATGGGATTATCGTGGACTTCACCAAATGCCTGGAGTAAACCCTGAGTATCTGGCATAGTTGTGTTCTCCTTCTCATTAAGTTGGCGTTATTGCCAGTGTCTAGGGTTACTGTAGCACGCTCATGTGAATTGGGTTAGTAACTAAGGGAAGAGATTGGGAGAGGGAAGATGAGGGAGAGGGACTTCCACCCTGCCGCTCTTTCCTGTGAGAGAATAATAGACGGTGTTCTCCTATGTCAGCAGCGACTATGCAAACCAGCGATCGCACAGCTATCAATTCCCACTCTCAACATCCTCTATTCCCCGCCCGGACAGCAACCGTGAAACGTACTACAGGTGAAACCGATGTCCAGGTTAGCCTGAATTTCGATGGTACAGGAACCTGTAGTGCTGACACAGGTATCCCCTTTTTGGATCACATGTTGCATCAGCTATCCTCTCATGGGTTAATTGATTTAGACGTGAAAGCCACGGGTGATATCGAAATTGACGATCACCATACCAATGAAGACGTGGGCATTACATTGGGACAGGCGTTTGCTCAGGCATTAGGCGATCGCAAAGGGATTGTCCGCTTTGGTCATTTTATCGCCCCCTTGGATGAGGCATTAGTCCAAGTGGCACTGGATTTTTCGGGGCGTCCTCATTTAAGCTATGGTTTAGAGATTCCCACTCAACGGGTTGGCACCTACGACACGCAACTGGTGCGGGAATTCTTTGTTGCATTGGTAAACCATAGCCAAATGACGTTGCACATCCGCCAACTGGATGGAATTAATTCTCATCATATTATTGAAGCCACATTTAAAGCATTTGCGCGATCAGTCCGTATGGCAACAGAAATCGATCCCCGTCGCGCTGAAATGATTCCCAGTTCTAAGGGGGTTTTGTGACTTAATAATCTAGTTTCATACCATTTCGGTGACAAAGGACAAATGACCAATGACCAATGACCAATGATATACAACAAATTAAACAATTGGCGGAACAGTTAATCCTTTAAGCGATCGCGCTTTTTCCAGACTCAACCCTTTACACTGCACCAGCACAGCAAAACCTCCCAATCCCGTAGGATCAATCAGTTGATGTAAGGCATCCCGACGCTGCATAATTCTAATCACATCCTGCGCCCCCGCGATCGCTTGTCCCTGATGGCTTCCTAATCCTGACAATGCTGAGATCCGATCGCCTAATCCTAATGCCATTAAAAACAACCCTTGTTTGGTCAATTCTACGGTTTGTAATCCAGACAATTCTCCTTGCCGTTCTAACGCCGTAAAATTCACATGAGTGGTAATATCTTGTTGCCCAACATTTACATAAGGATTATCATGATGGCGGTGACGATAATAGCATTTTAATGTTCCCTGATGTCGGACGGGTAAATAATAGCGATCGGCAGGATACCCATAGTCAATCGTGAGCAAAAACCCTTGTTTCAGCTTATTAGCAATCATCTCCATCCAATCCAACGCTGCCAAATTCACTTCAGTTCGATAGCCATCTGGATACGCACCTGAATATAAATCAATTCCCATCCACTGAAAATACTCGTTTAACTGAGGTGTAGAACTATCATTGGTAACTTCGCCAAAATGAATCTCATCTACTTCTGTCGTTACCGTTGTCACATACACTTCCCGAAGCTTTCCCTTTTCCAGCACAACTTGATGCACCGGAAATGCATCCACGAGTTCGTTAGAAAAACAACACCCGATAATTGAATTATCGGGTATTTCATCAAAGGTACACCAGCGTAACGGTAAACCAGGTAGATTCAACTGGGTTAAAACTTGCTGCTGTTTACTGATCAATCCCGCTGCTTTTTCAACAATGATATAGTCTAACGCTGCAAAACAGTCTGGATACTGTCGATATAAATGACTCAAAACATCAGCCGCCACCAATCCTTGACCCGCCCCCATTTCTACTAATGTAAAGGGTTCGGGGTGTCCCAGAATATCCCAGATTTGGGCGAACTGTTCCGCCAGTAACTCACCAAAATCATGACCCAGATGGGACGAGGTAAAAAAGTCTCCTTCAGAGCCAATATTAACTGCACCCGTAGCATAATATCCCTGTTGGGGATGATAGAGGACTAAATCCATATATTCGGCAAATGAAATACGCCGATTTGGTGTCGCCACAATTGTATCGGCAATTAGGTGTCTTAAGGATTTATCTTGGGGGGATAATGACATGAGTACAGATTGGGTAACCGAGTAGAGACTCAGGAAAGCAGGGGAAGCCTGTAGAGATGCGATCCAGAAGCGTCTGGAAAGCAGGGGTTGTAGGGGCGAGTCGCTGCATAAATGTGGAGGGTAAGAATTAACCTGTCTCGACTCGCCCCAGTCTCAATCGTTAATCTCAGAAAGGGGACTGTATTATTTAAATCATTAAAGAGCTCCCCCACAAACTGATATCAATTAACGAGGGGCTGAGTCGCGATCGCATCAAGTCCCACCGATTTCAATAAGTCTGCCCAAGCCACCTGAAACGAGGAATCCTGTGGATTAGATTGCCGCAGTTGAGCCAAGGTTGTCAGCGTATCAAACCAAATACCATTTGCCCCATACTGGAGAGCCTGTTCTAGCAAAGGTTCTCCGTCTAGCTGATTTAATGTTCCATCCGGCTTAATCCGTTTAATCACGCCTTGGACTCCGGGACTATCGGGCGTAACTTGTGCGCCACAAATCATCAGAAACGACCAATGATACGTTTTACCCATTTCTAGCTTGGATGCTTCATCGGGGAGCTTTACGCTGATAATCCCTGCTTGTTTGGGCATGGGCAAGGTTGTCTCGTAATAATAATCCTCATTTTCGTCCTTAAGCACAAAGAGTGCCTGCTTCGCTGTGGTTTTAGGGACGTAAACAAAAAATGTCGGGCGCTCTGCAACGGTCAATCCTTGGCGAGTCGCGGGCATTACAGGCGTAATCGTTGGCTCAAGTGCCTTCGCATCTTGAGGACATCCGCCATCACGAGTCCCTCCCCCTTCCGTATTGTTGGGTAAGGGTGGATCACCAGTTGGTGGCGGTGTGAAACTTACCGTCACCATCGAGCGACTAGCTAACGTTCTACCCGGCGTAACCTCTTGCGCCTGCACGGGTAGTCCCTCAATCGGCAGGATGTTCCCCACCAGACTGATGACAAAGAAGCTAATATAAATGTAGTAATGCTGCCAAGTCATGAGCATAATCCTCTTGAACAGTAAATGCCTTGGCGAATGACACTATTAATCTTAAACAATTTCGTTTACAATAGCCAGTTTTCACCCCTTGATTTTACTCAACCCATAGGAATAAAAATTTAAGAAGATTTATGTTGTAATAAGTCTTTCTATGTAGGGTTGATCACAAAAATACATCTAAGTCTGCCCTGCGATAATCCCCATCCGGGATTTTTGATGAACCTGAGCTGCCATCTGCCACGATTCTGAACAAACTATCTCAAAACGAGCTAATTAACGAAAAGTTCGGGTTTTCCCCGTTGATGACTCGCAATAATACTGATTTACTCCCTAGATCGCAAGATTTCAGTTGCACTTGCACCTTAATGAGAATCCTGATTCAGACGGAATGGCTCGGGTCGTCAACTGATTGTACTTCCACAAAGATAGTAGGCATATCGTAACCGGGATTATCCAGCCAGATATCTATCGGGCGACAGAGTTGTTTATCCCTAGGAACTAAAGGGGTGACAAGTTACTTGAAGAGTAGGCAGGGTGTAGGGTGTAGTGCAGCGGGCATGAAACCCATGGAACCTCTCTGTTAATCCAAAACAAAAAAAGTAACGTTTGTTACAGAAATATTTCTTCGGTTAAATATTTTTTTATCAGAGTAAAAAAATAGCTATAAATCTTGATGGACACAGCATCATTTCAACAGGGCGGCAAAAGGGCTTTTTCCTGTTACACACCGAGCGTGTTACCGAGCGGAGTCGAGGTAAGCGTTCGACTGAACTTCGACAGGCTCAGTTGCCGCGCTCACGCCGAAGTCCGAGGTGTTCCCTGTTTCCTCCCCTCACTATAAAACTCCCTGTAGCAGATCCTACTTATAACCAATTGCCTACTAAAACAAACGGTGCCCAGTAATATGGATGCTCATATTTAGGATTTTTCAAGATAGAAAGCTGTGCTTGACGCAGAGATTCCGCTTTGCTGTTTTCAGCTTGAGTCAGGGATTGGTAAAACTCAGCCATTAGTTGAGCCGTGGATTCATCGCGAACTGACCACAGGGTTGCTAGAGTGCTGCGAGCGCCGGAACGGACTGCAACACCCGCTAATCCCAAGGCGGCTCGCTGATCCCCGGTTGCGGTTTGGCAAGCACTGAGAACCAGTAATTCAATCGGTTGGCTATCCTCTCGTTCTCGAACTTGCAGTAATTGATCCAAATCATTGACATTCACTTGTCCCTCCCAGGTCAGGATAAACGTATCTTCCACCTCCGAACTAAACTGACCATGAGTAGCCAGGTGAACTACGGGGAAAGGAACGGCACTAATTTCTTGTTCAAGTGTGGTTGTAGTAAACTCCTGATTGAAAAGCATCTCAGACGGTACTTGATCCGAGATTTTTTTCAGTTCCAACTCGACTCCAGGTAAAGCAGAAAATCCCTGACGTTCCTCGCTGAGTCCACCAATTAATGCCTGAAGCCGTTCTCGGTCTAATGCACGCGGTTCTAAGAGTTGCAATCCAGGACTAACCGCGACACTATATTTTTCAATTAGATACTGTTCTCCATCATAAAGGGCTGCCATGGGCAGATTTCGCAACGCCCCATCCAGGATAAAGACGAGGGTTTTAATCTCATTGTCGGCTAACGCGGCTTCTATGGGTCGAATCAGCCAGTCGTAAATGTCTTGGGAATAGCGTAATCGTTGTTTGTTTGACAGAACAGGATTGAGGAATTTGCGGAGTTGGACAAAGGCGTTGTTCACCTCTGCTTCCGGTAATTGAGTTTCATAATGGCGCAGGGGTTGTCCCGGCAATGATAGAATCACAGCTAAACGGTCTGGCAGAATAATTGGATAAATGACTGCTGCTGTGGGATCAACCTGATCAATTTGTTGGGATTGCGTCTGGATACAGGTGTTGCGAAAAAAGTTATCTAATTCAGCAAGTTGGAGGGATTCAATCACCTCGCGGGCTTTTTGGAGGTTTTTTTGAGACGGATCAGATTTGAGGAGTAATCCCACCAATTGACGATAGACGGGTTCAACCCGTTCTCGAAAGTAAAACTGTAAATTTGGCAGGGCAATCAAATCACTGCGGAGCGATCGCAAGGTTTCCACGGCGACGGTATAAGCGGCGACGGCATCCTTTATATTGCCTTGCTTTTCCAGAATTCGACCCAGTTGCCATTCCCATAAATAGGCAATATCGCCAGCATTAATTCCCGGAATCAAACTCAGCGCCTGTTGCGTCAGCTTTTGCGCCTCGGCTAACTGCTGCTTTTGTTCGTAAAGTTTGCCTAATTGTCCAATGGCGTAGGATTCAGCTTTAGCGTCTTGAATCTGTCTGGCTTGTTGAATGGCTTTGGCTAACAATTGTGCGATCGCGCTGTCCGTAGTGAGCGCTTTAGCGCTTCCGTTCGTAGTGAACGCTTCAGCGCTTCCCATCCGCATCAGACTATCTGCCAAATTTACCTGAGCATAAACCGCCGCCCGACTGGGGGATAGGGTGGCGAGACTAACTTGGATTTGCGGTAATAGTGCGATCGCGGCGTCCTCTTGTTCCGTATTGATCAACAGACTCAGTTGGTTCAATTGAGCTTTGATTTGAATCAGCGAATCGGTTGCATTTTTAGCGGCTTTCTGGTAATAATCTAATGCTTTGTCATCTTCTTGTAAGTCTCTAGTCACATTCCCTAAACTCAACAGAATCGGACTTGTATCAGGAGTTGGGTTCAGTTTTTGGGCGATCGCTAAACTTTGGGTTAAAAGGGTTTGGGACGTTTTGGGATCGCCCAACTCTTGCAGGGCAATTCCTAAACTCTGCAATCCTTGAACTTTGACGCGGGAGTCAGGGTTGGCTTGAAGTTGTTGATTTGCCTGTTCTAAGAGCGTTTGCGCCCGTCGATAGAGTCCCAAGGTTTGCAAGGCTTGGGCTTGGTTAATTTGGCTTCCCAGTTTCCCGGTTTCATCACCCGCACGGCTGTAAGCGTCGGTGGCTTGTTTCCAGGTATCCAAGGCGGCTTCAGCTTGTCCTTTGGTGAGTTGCAGGCGTCCCTGAGTATTCAGGGCTTGACCCAGAATCGCCAAACCCCCTGATTCCCAATTGTCTTGGTGTTGCAACAGATCAAGACTTTGGCTAATCGCTTGTTCTGCGTCCTGGACTTGTCCCAAATTTTGATAGGCTAGGGAGAGATAACTTAAACTTAGGGCTTGATTTAGGCGATCGCGCTTTTGTTCATAGTCTTGGGCGGCTTGTTGCCACAGTTGTGCCGCATCAGTAAAACGCCCTGCTTCAAAGGCAGCAATCCCTTGTTCTAGAGGGGTTGGGGAATTGGCAATTTTGGCGTTTGCGAGTTGGCGTTTTAAGCGCCTAGTGTTATCCCCAAAGTGTAAGATTTTATCGGTTTGGGCAATATGCCCTTCTGCCCTCTGCCCTCTGTCCTCTACCTTGTCTCCACTAACGTGTAAAGATTCAACTGGATATGAAATTCCGGGTAATACAGTGGTGACGAGAAACAGGGTTAGCCCAAACAGTATCACAAAGGAAGCATACCGTCTCAAACTAGACCGAATCTTTAGCCGAAAAATTTGACTAGCCCACTTCATAGTTTGACCTGATTTTGATAGTTAACGGTATCCAGAGGGAGTGTTGAGCGTTGACCCTTTGCTCAAAGGAATCTGGTTTTGAGACAAGTAGGGGCGGGTTTAGGAAATTAGGTTTCGCTATTGATCATAACCTTTGTACAAAACCCGCCCTGATTTAATCTGAAGTTCCCCCCATCCCGATTGAGGATAGAAGCCTAAACCGTGACTATGTAAGCGTTTGAGCCAATTATTCTTCTCAATTCGTACCCATGTATATTTAAGATTTTCTTAATACTCTTGGGGAAAAATCTGTGA
>NZ_JAVKEA010000094.1:0-18994 GCF_040221695.1 Coleofasciculus sp. E2-BRE-01
GAGGTGAATGGTGGTAGGTGTGAGGTTTTTTCGCCTCCAACAGACAATTCCATCCTGACACCCGACACCCGACACCCGACACCCGACACCCTTGCTCAACCGAGCTTTCACCTTAAGTTGACACCAATGGGCAATGCCGTGTCCCTACGAAATTTACCGACTCTTAATTTTATGCGGGTTGTTGAACGGGTAAATCGGCACTCTTCCAAGCACTCCATGAACCGGGAATATTGATGACATTCTCAAACCCATGCTTTTGCAGCAAACTAGCAGCAATAGACGCCCGATATCCACTCCCACAGTAAGTGGCTACGGTTTTACTTTTATCTAACTTATCCAGTTTTTCTTCGAGATGGGGAACATAAATATGTTCAGCGCCAGGGATGCAGCCACTGTGAAATTCTTTGTCAGTTCGCACATCTAACACCGTCAGCTTTGAGTCTTCCTTGTGCTGATTCAACTCATGCACCGTCCACTCACCCAAGTGCTGCAAGGGTAGTCCAGCATTCTGCCAACTCTTCATCCCATCATGGAGATATCCGGCTAAGTTATCGTAACCCACGCGGAATAATTGTTCGGTGACGAGTGATAAATCCCGCGCACTATCTACGACTAATAACAGCGTTTTTTCGGGTGGAATCATCCAACCCATCCAGGTAGGAAACGCAGATTGCAGGGCAATGTTAATCGCACCCGGAATATGTCCGCCGCCAAATGCTAGCATTGAACGGGTATCGATGACAATGGTATTTTTATCTGCCATCTTCTGTTGGAATTCTTGAGGGGATAAGGGTTGTAAGGTAGGTAAGCCCCCTTTAATTGGTGCGCCTTTTGCGTTCACTTTCTTTAAGCGGGAGTAGTGAGTGGGGGGTTCTGGCATATCGCTCAAAATCCACTCGACAAATTCGGCTTCGGTTCGTTCTTTATAGGCGTCACTAAAAATCCGTTCATTGCCGATTGTACTCTGTCGTCGATCGCCTATGGATTTACCGCAGGCTGAACCCGCACCGTGACAGGGATAGACTTCGACGCGATCGCCTAATGGGACTAATTTGTCGAATAATGAGTGATACAGGTGCGCCGCCTGTTTTTTCTCGGTTCCTGTACCGACTAAATCGGGACGCCCCACGTCCAAATTAAACAGCGTGTCTCCTGTGAGTACACCAAAGGGTTCTTTCCCCTGTTGAGCATCATGAATTAATACACAGATATGTTCTGGTGTATGTCCCGGTGTATGCAGGGTGCGGAGGGTAACTGTACCCAGTTGTAATTCGTCTCCTTCACTGAGTTGCTGTATCTGGAACTGATAATCTTCACTCTTCCCGCCGTAAATTGTTGCACCAGTACGGGCTTGAAGTTCCGATGCGCCGGATACAAAGTCGGCGTGGATATGGGTTTCCAGAATATGGGTAATTCTCACACCCCGCGATCGCGCGATTTGCAAATAGATATCGACGTCGCGACGCGGATCGATAACGGCGGCTACACCCGCTTTGTCATCCCCCACTATATAGGATAGCTGTGCCAATCCTTCGGTGTTAATTTGTTCTAAAACTAATGCCATGATTCTTGCTCCGGTCAAATATTAACTCGCTGAGGAATGCTGTGAAATATAATTTTTGAAAAATTCTTTCATTTGAGGGGATTTCTCACAATCAAAACCCATGCTTTTCCCTTTTTCCATGGCTTGTTCTGCGGTCATTCCCTCGCGAGTTGCCACATACATTAATGCCATCATCCCCGAACGTAACCCACTCTTGCAGTGAATCACGGCTGGCTTGGGCAGTTCCTCGATTTGTTGGAGAACTTGGCTTGCCAGTTCCTCTGTTAGGGCGTCGGGTTTAACGGGGATATTGACATAGTGCAATCCGGCGGCGGCGGCTTGCTGCTTTTCATCGCTAGCGAACCCCTCTTCCCCAGGCGATCGCAGATTCAATACCGATTTTACCCCCTCTTGAGCCGCTTGTTGCAATTGCTCCGGCGTCACCTGATTGGTGGCTACGGTTAAGGTATCGTTGATCTTTTTAGCGTTTTCCATGAACGTCTAACTCCTTGTTAAAATGCCGATAGTCTAATTGAAATGGGTATAAATAAACACATTAATTCAGGATCGATATCCCCAAAGAACTTCTTGATCAGACTTGCAGAGATTTCATCCTAGGTGTCCCCATTCAATGTCACATTAGACACCCCAATTTATTCTTAGGTCGGCTATTTATAGTCCATTCATAGTCTTTGCTGAAAATTGGCATAATTCATCTAACCTGAGAAGGAGATTTGTTTCTGTCTAACGATAGTTGTAATTCTGAGATTAGGCTATTTTATTAGACGCTTCGGCTGTGAGTTAACAGGCGACTTCAGCTAAACGTTACCTCGCTCATGATACTAGCAGAAATTATTGTCAATAGAGTGATCTATTTTTTCTTGACGCGGAATTTAATGTAGAAATTATCTGAAAGTGTTAGCCTGAAAAGAGAGGGTGTTTGAATTAACGCCAAACCCAAATTTGAAGCGTGGCGGATATGTTCATTTAAGCAATGACACCATAGAAACAGAACTTGTCAAATACCCTCTGAGCAGACTCAAGAGGACGAAAAATGAATATCAACCTACCCAATAAAGCCGTTATTGGAGCAGTAGTGATTGCGGGTTCAACCCTGTTGGCACTCGGAACCAGTCCCTTGTGGGGCGAAAAACCAACAGAGGCATCGACTCTCCTCTCTAACCAGAATGCTGGAATCACAGCGAACACCAATCAAGAGCTTGCCCAATCGCCTCCCGATACACCTAGAGGTCGAGGACGCTGGGGACATGGACATGGACATGGACATGGACATGGAAACTCAGGTCGAGGACGTTGGGGGCATGGACGAGGGCGACAGGGACACCGAGGTTTGGGCAACCGAATGTATAACCCAGATAGCGTGGAAACTATCACGGGTGAAGTAGTTAGCGTAGACCGATTCACCTCCAATCGCGGACAGTCTCAGGGTATGCGTATGCAGATGAGAACGGGTAATGAAACCGTTTCTGTCCATTTAGGTCCAGCTTGGTATTGGCAAAACCAAAGGATGACCATTGAACCAAATGACCGAATTCAGGTTCAAGGTTCCCGAGTCAATATGGCAGGAAACCCCGCCATGATTGCGGCTCAAGTCCAAAAAGGAAACCAAGTCCTGAGGTTAAGGAATGAAAATGGGGTTCCGGTTTGGAGTCGGAGACAATTGCCCCAGAATTAATGCCGAGTTGCATTAAGGAAAGTCGGGGCGGGTTTAGTCGCATCTGGGTAAACCAGAAGCGATAGTTGTCAAACCCGCCCCTAAATGGGCGCTATGATGTTCTGCGATTTGGCATCAGTGTTTGTGTTGATTCCTCAGGGCTTTAGTGATTTTTTTCCACTTTTCCTTCTCGGCTAAGGAGGCTTTTTGGTCTTGTTTCCTGGCTAAATAGTGAAGTTCTTTTTGCAGTTTTTGATAATTCAGGAAACGCTGATCATCAAGGGTGCCATTTTCCAAGGCTTGTTGCACAGCACAACCGGGTTCGTCTTGGTGTTTACAATTGCGAAAACGACAGTGCTGGGCTAAGGTGTCGATATCGGTAAAGGTATCGGCTAAACTTCCCTCGTCTGCCCAGATCTGAAGTTCCCGCATCCCTGGAGTATCGATCAGCAAACCTCCTGAAGGCAGGGGAATCAATTGGCGATGGGTGGTGGTATGTCGCCCTTTGCAATCGCCTGAACGGACTTCTCCAACCGCTTGCACGACTTGACCGATTAACTGGTTCACCAACGTCGATTTGCCGACGCCTGAGGAGCCGAGTAAAGCAATAGTTTGTCCGGGTTTTAGGTAAGGTGTTAGGGCTTCTAATCCCTGATTTTTGACCGCACTTAAAATAATCACAGGTACACCAAAAGCGATCGCTTCAACAGCCTCTCGCTTTTCAGCAATATCCTCGCCTAAATCCGCTTTATTGAGGACAATTACAGGATTCGCGCCGCTTTCCCACACCAGAAGCAGGTAGCGTTCAATGCGCCGCAGATTAAAATCCTCATCCAAACCAGAGACCAAAAATATCGTATCGATATTCGTGGCAATAATTTGGACGTCGGTTTTTGTGCCAACGGTTTTCCTCGAAAATTGACTTTTCCGGGGTAAAATGCCATGAATTATCGCCTGTTTACCTTCATTGGTGAGGCGAATCACCACCCAATCTCCTACAGCCGGAAAGTCCTGGCGTCCAGTTGCTTGGTAGCGCAGTTTGCCGATAACTTTTGCTGAGAGTTCGCCTTGTTCGGTGTAGAGACGATAAGTATTTTTGTACTCTAGGGCAATTCGACCAATGGTGTAGCCTTCTTGCCATTGGGGATTGAGGCTGTTAGCAAAAAATTCACTCCAGCCTAATGAGTCTAAATTCATTGATTTCCTCAGTGTCTGTTGCTTGATTTGAGCAAGGCGCACAGAGGACTTTTGACGTTCGTTAGCCTGAGAAACGACGCGATCGCGTCAAACCCTCTGTGGTTGCCTTGAGTTGTGTGATGGGGGTTGAAATGGTTACAAGCTCAGACATAGAGTTATCCTTCTGGGTATTTCCCGATTACAGATTTATGTATTATACTACAAAAAAACTACAGTTATCTCAGATTTTGCACCTGATTCAGCCGAGTAGAAACGGGTGAGATTACTAAGTCATTATGACTTAGTAACAGGTAGCTTAATTACAAACTCTGTTCCTTGAGGATGATGGGAATGACATTGAAGCTGTCCCCCGTGTTTATCTACAACAATCTGATAGCTAATCGACAATCCTAAACCAGTTCCTTGACCGACGGGTTTGGTCGTAAAGAACGGGTCAAATATTCGAGATTGAACCTCTGCCTTGATGCCAGCGCCGTTGTCAGCAATACGAATAATTACCGAATTGGGTTCAACGAATTCTGTGTGAATCCAAATCATCGGTGAGGGGTGATGATTTATTGGGGATAGGTGATTGCTATTTCCTCTGTTGGCTGAAGGTAGTCCTGATAAATAGGCAGGATTATGAGCTTCGTCAAGGGCATCAATGGCATTGCTTAGAATATTCATAAACACTTGATTGAGTTGACCCGGATAACATTTGACTAACGGCAGTTGACCATAGTCTTTAACCAGTTGAATCGGAGGACGATTTCCTTTTTGGGTCAGTCGATGTTTTAAAATTAGCAGAGTGCTATCGATGCCTTGATGAAGATTCACCTGCTTACACTTAGCTTCATCAAGTCGGGAAAAGTGGCGTAAGGATTGGACAATTTCACTGATGCGGCGAGCGCCTTCTTGCATTGAGGCGAGAAGTTTGGGGAAATCGGTGGCAATAAAGTCTAGGTCAATATAATCGATGTATTCGGCAATCTCGGCAACGGGTTCGGGATAGTGTTTGCCATAGAGTTGGACTAGGTGCAGTAAGTCTTGAGTATAGTCAGAGGCGGGAGTGATGTTGCCGTAGATGAAGCTAGTGGGGTTGTTGATTTCGTGTGCCACCCCTGCCACGAGTTGCCCCAAACTAACCATTTTTTCATTTTGTACCAGTTGGGCTTGGGTGCGTTGAAGTTCTTGCAAGGCTTGTTCGAGTTGCAAGGCTCTTTCTCGTTCTTGCTGAGTGATTAAGTGCAAGGCTTCTTGGGAACGTTTGCTCTCGGTGATGTCGGAAAATGAGGTGACAACGGCGTAGGGTTGGCTGTCTCCGGGATTAAACAGAGGTTGAGAATTCATGCTAATCCAGGTGATATCATGTCTTTGTTCTTGGCATATTTGCTCCTTCTGTCGTAATTTCAGCCCTCCGCTTTTTACCTTGTTTCCAGCAACAGGTGAGTCGTTCACTGGACAAGGTAGGAGTGATGCTTCGGGTGGGGAAATTCCCATAATTACTCTTACTTGGGGCTTTCCTGTGCGTAAGGTTACCATCGCGGGATGGTTTTGGCTGGGGAAGGGAGAACCATCTTCCTGAATGATTTGTCCCCCCCAGTTTATCCCGATTTGTCCGAGTATCTGTTGAGCAGAACGTCCTAAAATGTTTTCAGTACTGAGATTACAAGCAATAATCTGACCGTCGGCTTGCTGAAGGATAATTCCCTCAGACATGGCGGTGACGACGGAACGATATCGTTGTTCGCTGACTCGTAGCTCTTTCTCTATCCGTTGCCGCTCGATCAGTTCCGCCTGTACTTTAGAATAGAGTTCTGATTGTTGGAGTGCGATCGCGACTTGGGTGGCTAATTGCTGTAATAGCTCGATTTCGTAGGATTGCCAGTGCCGTTGACTACGACAGTGATGGACGATTAATAATCCCCAGAGTTTGTCACCTAAAATAATGGGTACGACTAAGTTGGCGATGACTTGGAAGGGTGTAAGTAACTTCAGATGACAAGGCTGTAAACCTGCGGTATATATATTAGCGATCGCACTAACTCGACCTTGCTGATAGAGTTGAGCATAGTCTTTGCCAAAACAGGGGTCATGGAGGGTGGTGTTGAGAACGGCTGTCCAGGGTTCCCCCACTGACTCGACGACAATCTGCCCACTCCAGTGTGGATTGAAGCGGTAAATTAATACTCGGTCTGTTTCTAGGAACTGTCGCACCTCGGTGACGGTGGTGTCAAGAATTTCATCCAGTTCTAAAGACTGGTGAATCCGTAAGGCAATTGCCCCGAATAATCGTTCCCGTTGTTGCGCTGCGACGCGATCGCTGATATCTAGTAGAGTACCGAATAGTTTATGCACCTGACCTTGGGCATTGAAAATCGGTTCTCCTTGGGCGAAAAGATGGCGGATAAACCCATCAGGGCGCAGGATACGAAACTCTAGTTGGCAGGATTTCCCCCGAACGAGTTGGTGAACTGTTTTTTTCCAAGCTTTTCTATCATTGGTATGAATTTTTTGTCGATGTTCCGATAGGGTAGGTGTGGGTTGTCCTGGAGAGAGTCCATAAATGCGGAAGGTTTCATCCGACCAAGTAATGTTTTGGGTGGCTAAATCGAATTCCCAGCTTCCCACATGGGCAACGCTTTGAGCTTGGGCAAGATGGGTTTTTTCCTGCCAGAGTTCCGCTTGGGCTTTTTGACGTTTCTTAATTTCGGCTTCGAGTTGGGCGGTGCTGGGGATTGTCAGGGCTTGGGGAAGTAGTCTGATGAGTTCCCCGGCGGTTACTACGGAAATTAGGGCAGTCACGGCTTTTATCCAACCGGATAACCAGTAATTTGGATGCCACAGTGTCCAGATTTCCATAATATGGGTCGTACCACAGGCAATGATGAACCCACTAAATAACCAGAAAATCCAGTTAAATGGGACATCGCTTCTCTTGGTGACAAAATAGGTTAGCGTTAGGGGAATGGAGTAATATGCCAATGCGGTGAGAAAGTCAGAGATTAGGTGTAACCCCACTAATTCTGGCTTCCAGAGGTAGCAATGTCCGTGGGGAATGAAAAATTCTGCCAATACCATGGGATGAGAAAAGACTCTTAGGAACGATTATTAAAATGGTAGATTCAATGATTATGCCGTTATTTATACTCTACTCTTTCTCCATCCGGAAAACGGGACAAATCATTACTGTTCCCTGTGACACACCGAGCGTGTTACCGAGCGAAGTCGAGGTAAGTCGAGGTGTTCCCTATTCCCATACTTATTCAGCAAGCCCTACTTCTTAAACGGCAAATGATAAGGGAAAAAATAACCGCAGATAAGCTGACAGAATAGCTTCTCCCCAAAAAACCGTCAATCCTGCACCTAACGCCAAAAATGGTCCAAAGGGCATTGGTTGTCGCCGATTCAGCCAACCCATCGCCATGGCACCGCCGCCAGCAAATGCGCCGACTGCACAGGCTAAAAATCCAGCTAATAGTAAATACTTCCATCCCAACCAAGCCCCCATCATCGCCGCTAATTTGGCATCCCCTCCGCCCATGGCGGTTTGCCCAAAGACGATAGAACCGACTAGGGTGATGATGTCAAATAACCAAATTCCCAACACTGCACCGCCAATTCCGGTCATGAGTTGAGCCGATATATCAGAAAGTTGAGCGGTTTGGAAAAAAGCGAATGCGCCTTGAAAGAGTATACCTGCAACTAATCCGGATTGGGTGAGGGAGTTGGGGAGTGTCATGGTATCGAGATCAATTAAGGATAGGGCTAATAACCAGCTTAAAAATGCCCAATAGCCAAAGGTTTCTAGGCTTAAACTATAGTGTAGAAAAACTAATAAAAATAATAGTCCGGTGATGGCTTCAACTAGGGGATAACGCCAAGAGATGCGACTACGACAATGACGACAGCGCCCTTTTAACCACAACCAACCGAGGATGGGGATGTTCTCTCGTTTGCCGAGTTTGTGTAAGCAATGCGGGCAACGGGAGGGAGGGAAAAGTATGGATAAGTTGGCGGGTAGACGATAAACAACGACGTTGAGAAAGCTGCCGATAGATGCGCCGAGGGCAAATACGATTAAAGCGGTGATGATGATAATTAAAGTATCCATGGTGAATCACGTTGTAGGTTGGGTGGAGGAACGACACCCAACGAGTTGGACGTTAGGCATTGTTTACTAGCTTTAAGTTGAATATCACTGACTTAAGCTGGGTTCGTAGTAGGCAAGAAGCGTGCCAGAAGCGCTAAAGCGCTTACTACAAACTCTAAAGTCAGTGCCATTCGTCTTAAGTTGGTACGATTTAACTGATAATATTTTTTGGCTAGACTTTGAGGGAGTGAGGCAAAGGATTAGGGCGCTAAAGCGCAACTACAAGCGCAACTACAAACAAACTATTCTACTCTCCATAACCAGGATTTGGAGTTGGGTTCTTCGGTTAATTTATGATTGGTTTGAATTCCTTGTTTCAAGGTTTCCGTGGGTCGATAGACAAAGATGGGGGAAAAGGTATCTGGAATTTGGGGATTTCCAGGGGGTAGAACCATCTGGAGATGAACGTCTGGATTCAGGGAATGACTGAGAGAAAACATAATTCCCGGAATTTTATCACTAACCACGAGGGGATTTTTGGCTTGATTGACAATTTCAGCCACTTGGGGATTATATCGACTTTTACTATGACTTTTGTGCCACCACACCGGAAATTGAGCGCTGACGATACAGGAGACAATACCACAAAACAAGAGTGCGATCGCGCCGTATTGCCAGCGCTTTAGATACCTTGTCTTGCCGTTGATTGCGGTAGTTTGGGCGGTCATCAAGTACGCTACTGCTATCTGAATTCCTAAATAACTGGGAATGGCGTATCGGGTAATACTAGAACGACGCCCCCCTAAAATGACATCGGGTCCAATCAGCGCCATTCCGGTAACACCAATTAAGGTGATAATAAATACCCAAGCGTTGAGGGGGGCTTTGCGGTAAAGGTAGTATAATGCATAACCTGCTAATAAAGCACTCAGATAATGCAGTGGACTCAATGGGCTGGTTCCTTGATTCACATCAAAGAAGATTCGACTCAGATTTAATCCCCAAAATAAGGGTAAAAATCCTTCTCGGTTCAAGTTAACCGAGGCGGTATTGTCTACGAATTTGGAAAAATGGCTAATCACAATCCCTAGCCAGGGTAAAAATAGGAGTAGCCCGAATAGAGAGGATACTAAATACTTCGTTAGTTTGCGACTCCAGCGAAATCCTTCAGTGACTAAAACATAAATACCATGTCCAATAGACACGAAGGCGGAAAAGGGATGAGTATAAAGTCCCAGCGCCACAGTTACTCCGTAAATTCCCCAACTGGGTAAGGTTTTTAAGCGCATGGCTCGCAATAATGCCGCACTTGATAATAGAATAGTTACTGTCCACAAACTATATTCTCGTGCTTCTTGGGCGTACAAGACATGGAACGGGGAAATCGCTAGAATCGCAACACCCACCCAACTTACTGTCGATAATCCAAACAGTTCCCAACATAACCAGTACATACAAGGAAATGCCATAAAACTGATTAACACGGATAAGAAGCGAATGGTGACAACTGAATGACCAAAGCGTTGCAACCAGAACCGTGCCATTAGATAATAGAGGGGCGAATGTTCGGGATTCCCGGCTAAGGCGTTAATCGTGTCATTGAGATCTTTTTCTGGTGTGGGATACTGATACCGCTCTAAGAAGGCTGCAACTGGAATCACCTCACCGTCGAACGCCTGCTGGATAACTTCGGTTTGGGTATATCCAGAGATTCGCATCGAGGTCATTGTCTCATCGTACCAGTAAACCTTGCGATCGAGGTTATAGAAGCGGAAAACTATCCCCAGTACGATTACGGCAATCAGTAAATTTCGCCATCCGGTTGGACTTAACGGTAATTTTTTTAACATCATTCATCAATCTCACCCACGCGCCTTATTATAGGATTAATCAGGCGTGCCGTTTTCATCCAAGTCTGAAATTATTTCCTCATACCCTAACCTTAATTGGCATAATTCCTTTATTCAAAGAAAATTTTTATCGGATATTTGATAACACTGATTTCGCTGAGTAAGGATAACAGGTAGTGGTGGGAACTTGGCAGGTTATTCCCACTGATTTCACAGAGGTAGAGGTGTTAGCTCTCCATGGGACTAAGGATGAAAAGATGATTGCCCCCGGATAAAAAATGATTAGCTTGTGGGAGGACTATTTCCTCGTCTGTGTCAATCTGTGTGCTTCACTATTTGCTGTTCTATCTGTGCTATTGCGTCTGTGTAATCTGTGTTTTTGTCAAGTCTTGATCATGATTTTTATCGTAAGTTTAAAAAAATACATGCGTCTAAGGGAACATTAACAGTGAGGCGAAAACTAGAAATTATACAAAGTTTTACTAGAATTTAAGGGTTTTAGGTTTGTCTAGATGATTAAAACTTACAAAAAACCCACCATAAATACTATACCTGAAAACCGCACAATTGTCTCACAATCGCCGTAACCCCTGAAAATTCGTAGATTATTCGGTTCGTAGATTATTCGGGAAAAGGGGTCAAAAACGAGCAATTATGACGTTTTGTTGAGACAAGACTCTGATTTGAAAATTCAAACCTTTTTGGAAGGAAGGAATAGTTTAAATTATCAAAACTTGACAAGTTGAGCCAAAACGATGTTGAGTCAAGCTACAGATATGTCAGTAGCGAAGCAGAAAGAGTAACGGGGTATGTTGTGAATCGTGGTTATTGCCAAGAGAGCGATCGCCTGTAGTCATATCATTTGAGGTGAATGGAATGGCGGTGGTCATTTTGATATGATGAATTGTCCCCTGTGACACACCGAGCGAAGTCGAGGTGTTCCCCTGTTACCTATTCCCTGTTCCCTGAAAAATGGAAATTGAACGCTTTAAACTTTCAAAATCAGCCAAAGACCAACTAACCAAACTCAAACGCTACACTAAAATTGATCAGTGGAATATTCTTTGCCGTTGGGCGTTTTGCCGTTCCCTGGCGGAACCGACTCAACCTTCACCTGTCCCTATTCCGGCTGACTCGAATGTGGAAATGACATGGCGGGTGTTTGGTGGCGAATTGGCTGATATTTTGTTAATGGCGCTGAAACAACGCTGTCATAATGATGGTTTAGGGTGTGATAAGGATACTCTTACCACTCAATTTCGCCTTCATCTCCATCGGGGGATTGGGTATTTAGCGGGTGATCCCACAATTAAGACGATTGAAGATTTTATTGAAATTGCGAATAAGGAATAAATGTTCTTGGTTATTCACCTCTCTACACCGCTTCCATCATACATGTCTGGTTATTTTCGATGACGTTATGGACGTTATGTGTGATGTGTTCTGTGTTTGTTAACTCTGTAGGGGCGAGTTACAGGTTACGGTTAATAGGAGTCTATAGGTCGGCACATTTTCCCATGATGAAATAGTACCTAATTTTCGCGATCGCGTCAACCCCTAATCCTTTTTCTTTCGAGGCGATTATTCTTTTGATGGGCAATATTCACCTGAATATCGTTTGGGGTTCATCTGTGAAGAAGGGGGATGAAGCCAAGATTTTGGTGGGTTACGGTGGATAGCGAATATAAAGGATTAGTTGGGTCAATTGATTACCACCTAACCCACCCTACAGGTTCCGGTTAATAGGGGTCTATAGGTCGGCACATTTTTCCATGATGAAATAGTACCTAAAATTTGCGATCGCGTCAAGCCCTAATCCTTTTTCTTTCGGGGCGATTATCCCTTTGATTGGCAATGTTCATCTGAATATCTGAAGGGGTTCATCTGTGAAGAAAGGAGATGAATACAGGATTTTGGTGGGTTACGGTGGATAGCGAATTAAAGGATTGGTTGGGTCAATTGATTACCACCTAACCCACCCTACAGGTTCCGGTTAATAGGGGTCTATAGGACGGCACATTTTCCCATGATGAAATAGTACCTAAATTTTGCGATCGCGTCAAGCCCTAATCCTTTTTCTTTCAGGGCGATTATCCCTTTGATGGACAATGTTCACCTGAATATCGTTTGGGGTTCATCTGTGAAGAAAGGAGATGAAGCCAAGATTTTGGTGGGTTACGGTGGATAGCGAATTAAAGGATTGGTTGGGTCAATTGATTACCACCTAAACCACCCTACAGGTTTCGGTTAATAGGGGTCTATAGGACGGCACATTTTCCCATGATGAAATAGTACCTAAATTTTGCGATCGCGTCAAGCCCTGAGCCTTTTTCTTTCGGGGCGATTATCCCTTTGATTGGCAATGTTCATCTGAATATCTGAAGGGGTTCATCTGTGAAGAAGGGGGATGAAGCCAATATTTTGGTGGGTTACGGTGGATAGCTAATTAAAGGATTGGTTGGGTCAATTGATTACCACCTACCCCACCCTACAGGTTCCGGTTAATAGGGGTCTATAGGACGGCACATTTTCCCATGATGAAATAGTACCTAATTTTCGCGATCGCGTCAACCCCTAATCCTTTTTATTTCGGGGCGATTATCCCTTTGATTGGCAATGTTCATCTGAATATCTGAAGGGGTTCATCTGTGCAGAAAGGAGATGAAGCCAGATTTTGGTGGGTTACGGTGGATAGCGAATTAAAGGATTGCTTGGGTCAATTGATTACCACCTAACCCACCCTACAGGTTTCGGTTAATAGGTGTCTACAGGACGGCACATTTTCCCATGATGAAATAGTACCTAATTTTCGCGATCGCGTCAACCCCTAATCCTTTTTCTTTCGGAGCGATTATCCTTTTGATGGGCAATGTTCTCCTGAATATCGGTATGATTGAGGATTTTTCCTATTCTCCTATCAAATTACGACTTGTCTTCCTGGTGAATTAACTTTCAACAAAGAATAAATTATTAGTTAAAGATTGAGATTAGAGAACCGGGAACCGGGAACCGGAAATAGTAAAAACTTGAGGTTTGTTAACATTTATTAATACAACAGACATAATTTATGTCCAGGTACTTAAAGTTACCATGAACTTGTAGGCAATCGCCATTGTAGTTGTTTAGAATATCGGTTGACTAGATTATCGGTGAGTAGAGAATTCTCCGCTCGACTAGCGTGATAACTCGATCCTGATTCTAGCGAAGAAAGACGTTGCCGTGTCTTGATTCCAGGCTAGCTGTTTGAGTCACGGTGAAATGACTTATTCTTTTAGCCAAGAAATAAGACGGCGAAGGGAACCGCATCTCCTCAACAGGTGTAAGACAGATCTACCTCAAAAATCCGGACAGGTATAACAGGTTTGGGTAAGTAATAGCGTATCACCGTCAATGGCACGATAGGTCTATTCCTGTTTTCTGATTTTAGTTTAACCCTCAAAAAACCTGTCAAAAAAGAATTATTAATTTAGGGGAATCTACGACGGTGATCACAGCTTACCGTTCAATTTATAAGTAGTCGGACTATAGAGAAACCTATGACTCAAAAATCATTGCTAGAAATCTTTGAATATATTTCCCTGGCTGGCTCTGCTGTCGGGACTGTCGTAGCGGCGACATCTCAGCAGGTGGCTTACGCCGCAACGCCGTTAACCGTGGCGCTGGCGCTGAACCTGTTGAACCGACGCAACACGATACAGCAGACACAGGATAGCACCAGAAGTGCGATCGGGGAAACCTATCAACTGATTCAATCGCTGCATCAACAAGTCCAAACTATCCCCACGCTGAATAATCAACTCAATAGCTTAGACCAACAATTTAATGCTCGACCCGAAAAAACGGCGATAGAGGACTTAAAAGCCTCCCTAAGTGAATTAACCGAGCAATTCACCCAACTGACTCAAACCTTTAATACTCGCCCGGAACTACAAACCATTGAACAGTTGCAAACCACTGTCGCCCAATTGACCGAACAGTTCAATAGGCTCAATACTCAGTTCGAGCAGCTACCGACTGAGCCAGAGGTAGACTTAAGTAGCATTGAACAAGCCATTTTTGAACTGACAGAGCAATTTAGCCAACTCTATCAACAATTCCATAGTCGTCCCGAACTTGAGGATATTGAGCAAACTCAGGCGGCTATTTCCCAACTCCATGAACAACTCGGTACGATTACAGTTCGCCTGGATCACTTACCTGCAACATCCGAGGTAGACTTAAGTATGATCGAAGGCGCGATCGCGGAAATTACTAGCCAAGTTGACACCTTAACCACTCAAGTTAACACCCTACCCAGCGCCACCGAAACCGATCTCACTGGAGTAGACGCCGCACTTTCAGAACTCACCGAGGAATTTAGCCAACTCCAAGAACAGTTCCAGACTCGTCCAGAACTGCAAACCATCGCCCAACTTAGAGATCACGTTGCAACCCTGAGTCATCGCCTAGATGAGTTACCCACCGCACCCCTAACTGACTTAATCAGCGTCGAAAGTGCGATCGCCGAAATTACCAGTCAAGTTGACACCTTAACCACTCAGGTTAACACCCTACCCAGCGCCAGCGACACGGATCTCACCGGAGTAGACGCCGCACTTTCAGAACTCACCGAGGAATTTAGCCAACTCCAAGAACAGTTCCAGAATCGCCCGGAATTGCAAACCATTACTGATCTGAGTGAACAACTCGAAACCCTCAACCAGCGCCTGGATCAACTTCCCACCGCACCAGCGGCTAACTTAAACGGTTTAGAACCCGTTATTGCTCAGATTACCAGTCAAATCGAAACCTTAACCGCACGAGTCAATACCCTCCCCTTCTCCGGCGAAACCGACTTCACCGAAATTGAAGAAGCGATCGTGCAAATCCATGGTCAAATTAACACGATCCAGCAGCAATTCCAGAATCGACCCGAACTGCCAATTATTGAGCAATCCCAACGTGCGATCGCAGACCTAACCGAACAACTGGAAACCATTAGCCAGCGCCTAGAACAGCTTCCCACCGCACCCGGAGAAGAGTCAACCGCGATCGCCGAAATTACCCATCAACTGGACACCTTAACCACTCAAGTTAACACCCTCTCCCCAATTCCCGACACCGATTTGCTTGGGATAGAAGGCGCGATCGCGGATATCAGCGAACAACTGGAGACATTAAGCGCACGAGTTGATCATCTCCCCGTAACCGCCACCCCCGAAGCCACCGACTTCAGTGAAATCGAAACCGCGATTATTGATTTTAATCAACAACTGGGTCAACTCCATCAACAATTTACCACCAGACCCGAACTAGAAACCATTGAGCGATCGCAAACCGAAATTTCCCAACTGGCGGAAGAATTTGCTATCCTCAATAGCCGCCTTGACCAACTCCCAACGACATCAGAAGATGGCGTAGGAGAAATCATTGGCGAGATTACCGATCAAATTGAAACCCTCAGCCAACGGCTGGATCAGCTTTCCTCATCCCCAACCGATGTCAGTCAGTTAGAACAAGCCATTGCTGACATTACCGCACAAATCGACAACTTAACCCAGCAAGTCAACACCCTCTCTACTCCGTCAGACACCGATCTATTTGACGCAGAAGACACCCTAGGTCAAATTCAAAGTCAGATTAACACCCTGAATCGACAGTTCCAGACTCGACCGGAACTTCCCGAACTTGAGCAAACGCAAAGTGCGATCGCCCAACTAACGCAGGAACTGGAAACCCTTAGCAACCGCCTGGATCAGTTATCCACAGCACCAGAGGGTGATGGTAATGTCACCGCACAAACCATTGCGGAGATCACCGATCAGATTGAAACCTTAACCGAACGGGTGAATACCCTATCCACTCCCCCAGAAACCGATGTGAGTGGAATCGAAACCGCACTTTCAGAACTGACTGACCAATTTAGCCAACTCCAGCAACAGTTCCAGACTCGTCCAGAACTAGAGGAAATCGAGCAATCCCAAACCGCGATCGCCCAACTGACTGAGCAACTGGAAACGCTTACCACGCGCCTGGATCAGTTGTCAACCACACCAGAGGGTGAGAGTAGTCTCCCTGAACAAACCCTGGTTGAGATTACCCGTCAACTTGACAGCTTAACCACACAGGTAAATACCCTATCCACCCCCACCGAAACCGATGTCAGTGGCGTTGAAACCGCGCTTTCAGAACTCACTGACCAATTTAGCCAATTCCAGCAACAGTTCCAGACTCGTCCAGAACTAGAGGAAATCGAGCAATCTCAAACCGCGATCGCCGATCTAACTCAACAACTGGACACCCTGAGTACCCGCCTAACTCAGATACCGACGACGCCAGAGGTGGATCTGAGTGGGATTGAACAAACCATTGCCGAAATTGCAGGTCAAATTGACACCCTAACTCAACGAGTGGATACCCTCAGCACTCGCCTGGATCAGTTATCGACTGTTCCAGAGGTGGATCTGAGTGGGATTGAACAAACCATTGCCGAAATTGCAGGTCAAATTGACACCCTAACCGAACGGGTGAATACCCTCTCCACTCCCACCGAAACCGATTTGAGTGGGGTAGAAGACTCCCTATCTCAACTAGCGGAACAATTTAGCCAACTCCAGCAGCAGTTCCAAGAACGTCCAGAACTAGAGGACATCCAGCAATCTCAACGTGCGATCGCTGATCTAACGCAACGACTGGAGACTCTGAATATTCGCCTGGATCAATTACCGATTATTCCAGAGATCAATCTGGGGGGAATTGAACAAACCATTGGTGAGATTACGGGTCAAGTTGAAACCTTAACCGCACGGGTGAATACCCTCTCCACTCCCACAGAGAACGATTTGAGTAGCGTTGAAGCGGCGCTGTTTGATCTGACTGAACAAGTCAGTCAACTCCAGCAACAATTCCAGGAACGTCCAGAACTAGAGGAAATCCAGCAATCTCAACGTGCGATCGCGGATCTGACGGAACAACTGCAAACCCTGAGTACCCGCCTAACTCAGTTACCGACAACGCCAGAAGTCGATCGGAGTGCGACGGAACAAACCATTGCCGAGATTACCGATCAGATTGAAACCTTAACCGAACGGGTAAATACATTATCTACTCCCACAGCAACGGAAACCGATCAAAGCGGAGTCGAAGCTGCACTGTCGGAACTCGCGGAACAATTAAGCCAACTCCAGCAACAGTTCCAGAATCGTCCAGAACTCCAGGAGATGGAACAGTCGCAAATTATGATTGGTCAACTGGCTGAACAACTGGAGATACTGACGAATCAGCTTGACCAAACCTCAGCGACGCCGGGAGTCGATTTGATGGAAATCGGATCAGCGATCGTTGATGTTCATGATCGCCTTGATGAATTAACGGCGCGTTTCGAGCAATTTCCGGGGACAGCCGCCACCGAACCCGCACCGATTCAACCCGCCCTTTCCGATTTAGTGGAAGAGGAGGTTGTTGCACCTCCGCCTCCCATCCCCACAATCCCCGCACTGGAACAAATTCAGCAACTTCCTGAAAATGAGGCGATCGCACCGCTAACCGATAAGTTAAAATCCCTGAACGAACAGTTCCACAATCAGCCTGCGACTCAAGCGGTTGAGGGATTAAAAATGACGCTGATTCAGTTAACGGATCACGTCAACGTAATCACATCTCGTTTGGGAAGTTTACCCACAACGCCAGACTTGGATCTGAGTGGGTTAGAACAAGCGATTACCGAGGTTCACACCCAACTCGACGCCTTCAACCAACAGTTTAATGAACGACCGGAAGTTCAAGCCATTGAGCAGTTGCAAGAGGCGATCAATCAGCTAGGTGAGCAGATTTATACCACGCTGGTGCAATTTACTGAAGAATCGGAATCCATGTCCAAGAAGGAAAAAGATGATGCCCTCAAGGATATTGATTTCCAGTTAGATGCGATGGAGTTGTGTCTAGAGAGCCTACCCATGCTGGCTGACTTAGACTTCAGTGGGGTGGAAGCCGCGATCGCCGCGATCGAGGAAAAGCTTGATAGTTTAACTCAAACCATCGCCGAGAATCAAGCTGCACTCTTTGAAGTGGATCTCAGTGGTGGAGAGGAGGCGATCGAAGACATTAATCGTCAGATTGAGGCGCTCAATCAAAAAATCAGTTCCCAACTAGATAAAGCGACGATGAAACAATTGGAAGACGCGATCGTTCATCTAAAAAAACAGATTGAGGCGGTTACGTTTAAATTAGAAACCTTACCCGTGGCTTCAGATGATATAGACTTTGGGGGAGGAGAACCAGATATCTCTGATTTACAGTGGTGATTGGTCATTCGTCATTCGTCATTTGTCCTTTGTAAAAACCGTATAACCGTAGGGTGCGTTAGGCGCAACAACTCATATTTATTATCCTATTAATGGGAATATCGCCGTAACGCACCATGATTTGGGTCAAATCACAGCTAGATCAGGGAACGATAAATGTTAATCGGGGCGGGTTTAATCACTTATGGGGGCAATCGAAAAGATAGTAGTGAAACCCGCCCCTACACAGTTTGTAGGTTGGGTTGAGCGAAGTCGAAACCCAACTTCAACTGTTAGATCAAGTCCGGTTAATTAACCCGAATAACAATGCTGTCGTAGATTATAATTGTAGGGGTGCAAGGCGTGCCATTGGTATTAACTGAAGCCAGAAACCCC
>NZ_JAVKEA010000095.1:0-10716 GCF_040221695.1 Coleofasciculus sp. E2-BRE-01
GAACGAAAAATAGGGCGTTTCGGCTTTTAGAAGTTAGTTTGACCGAACCGAATTCTGTACGGTTTTCCCCCCTTGTCTTCTTTCCTTCCTTGTCCTCCTTGTCTTGTCCCAACCATAAAATAAAAAACCTACACCTGTCAGGCCGGGGGAGCGGGGGGAGTAGAGGGAGCGGGGGGAGCGGGGGGAGCAGGGGAAGCTGGGAGACAAAATTTCTATAGCCCATTACCCTATTGCCTATTGCCTGACGAATGACGAATGACAAATAACGAATGACAAATCAGTGATCCAAGTCACACTTACTATAAAATTTTGTCACGATTTTTATCAGTTGATCTCACTGTTTAATTCTATTGAAACTTGTTAAATTGTCTGCGTCTAAGTTGTGATTTTAGAAGTGGGTTGGATTTCTCAATAAATAGCTTTTATCTTATCAAAGATACGCTTTAATAAAAGATCTGTCATTAAAATAGCAGATCCATCCGCCGAAGCCAATAGAGGTCTTATTGGTTGGTTTTCTGTTTTTTAGCCTTTGTATTTAAAGTCCCTTATTAACACCAGCTTACTCGACGATAGCCACCTAGGAGTAGTCAAATTTTGATAGGAATGAAGGAGAAAGAGAGAGAGAGAGCCGAAGAAATAGTCTTAGCCAATGAGCGTTCACTATCTACCCTCGCTCGGGCAATCACCCTGTCGGAAGGACAATTTGCCCTGATTTTAGTCCGCTGCAACTATGAGTGCTGCAAACAACCGATGTGGCAGCAACTCCAAGGGCTGACAGGAATTCCCTTGAAACAGTTAGGGCTTCAAGAATCCAGTCAAACCTTATATACCGTTATCCTAGAGGCGATCGCGAAAGAGGACTTATCTGCCTTGCTCGTATTTGGTCTGGAATCTGTGACCGCAATTGATCCAGTCTTAATCTCTACCAATCAGGTACGCGACGAATTTCCGAAAAGTTTTAGCTTTCCTATCGTTTTATGGGTCACTGATGAATTACTCCACAAATTAGCCCGATTTGCTCCTGATTTTAAGAGTTGGGCGGCTACCTCGATTAAATTTGAACTGGCAACCGCCGAGTTGTTGGACTTATGGCAACACACAACTGATGAACTGTTTACCACGCTTTTAGAGAAAAGTGTCGGTGAATTTTTGTCCAATGAAGCGCTCAAGCTGTCGCCGGGATGTCAGCGTCGTCAAGAACTCGAATCCGCATTACGGGATTTGCAGGGGCGTGGTGTGAATCTAGAACCTGCCCACTATGCGACATGGCAGTTTATTTTAGCCAGAGATGCCTTTAAACGTGACTTGATTGAGGTAGCTCTGGAACAGTATCAACGGAGTCTAGATGTTTGGCAACAGATTCGCTGTGCTGTCTCCGATGGCGCTGATCAACAATCCTTAGAACGGATTGGCATCTTACAGTGTCATCTGGGTTGGTGTTATTGTCGTCAAGCTCAATTACACCCAAGTCACAAGTATAGAAGTTGGGAGAAAGCCAGAGAATTTTGGCAAGCGGGGATTGACGCCTTTACGACGGCGGGACGCTTGGATTGGGTTGCCCACTTAACCATTCAACTGGGTGAAGTCTTGCAAAACCTGCAAAATTGGGCAGATTTACAAGCACTGGCACTTCAGTCGCTGGCGCAGTCTCAAACCCCAGACAATGCGGCTCAATTACCCCAAGCTTATGGTTTTTTGGCGGCGGTGGCATTAGAAGAATCCAACTGGGAGGATGCCAAAGTCTTCGTCCAAACAGCGTTAGATATTTTGGATCAGTTTCACTTATGTCAGCCTCAGCATCAGGGATGGTACTTACTGATCCGTGCCAAAGCCCAGCGTCAACTAGGGGAATCGACGGCGGCGATCGCGGATTTAGAGGCGGCGTTAACGGTAGAGGGGTTACTGCCAAACGCTCCCCATCAGTCTCCCCAGCTTTATCTGGACATTCTCCAAGAACTGCGATCGCTCTACTTCGATCACCAGGAATACCTACGAGCCTTTGAACTCAAGCAAAAACAGCGCTCCCTCGAACAACAGTATGGCTTTTTTACCTTTCTCGGTGCAGCACCCTTACTCTCTGGGCGACAAGATCACCAATTATCGCCCCTGGAAATAGCAGCGGCTGGGCGATTGCCGGATGTAAATCGACTCTTGGAACGCCTCAGCCGCAATGATCACAAACTAACGGTGATTCATGGTTCCTCTGGGGTGGGTAAAAGTTCTTTGATTCACGCTGGATTAGTCCCTGCCTTAGAGAGTCGCACGATTAGTGCTAGAGAAGTGATCCCTGTGGTGCAGAAAGTCTATAGCGATTGGCGAGGAGAGTTTTCTCGACAACTCAGCGATGCCTTAGGCTGTACCCCTAATCCCTCATCAGATACGGCGTTAGATCCCCAACCCCTGAGCCAACTGGCAACCTGTGTCAATCAATTACAGCAGGCGGCTGATGGCAATATCCTGATCGTGCTAATTTTCGATCAATTTGAAGAATTTTTTTTCGTCTGTACGGAATTAGAACAGCGACGCCAGTTCTATGAATTTTTGGAACATTGCCTGAATCTTCCCTTTGTCAAAGTTATTTTATCCCTGCGGGAAGATTACCTGCATTACCTGCTGGAATGCGAACGCTACACGAATTTGAGTGCGATTAACAATAATATTCTGGATCGGCAACTTCGCTACCACTTGGGGGATTTGTCCCCACGGGAAGCGAAAAATGTCATTTCCACTCTGGCTTCAGGTTCTCAGTTTAAGTTAGACGACGCCCTAATTGATGCCCTAGTTCAGGATTTAGCCTCACCCACCGAAAGCGTGCGACTGATTGAATTACAGGTGGTGGGGATGCAACTGCAAACGGAGAAAATTACCACTCTGGCGCAATACCAAGCCTTAGGCACGAATCCGAAAGCCACTTTAGTTGAACGCTGGCTGTTGAATGCTATTGCTGATTGTGGATCTGAGAATCAAGAGACAGTTTGGCAAGTCTTATTTTCCCTGACAGATGACCGAGGGACTCGTCCTCTGAAAACTCAAACTGAGTTGGAATCGGGGACAAAAGACTTAGATATGGGACATACACCATCCCCCTCAATTGCCAACCCGCCATCCTCACTTTCCCTAATTCTGGAGATTTTAGTTGGTTCAGGGTTGTTATTTCGCCTACCTGACGAACCCGAGGATCGATATCAACTGGTTCACGATTACTTAGTCGCCCCCATCCGTCACCATTACAAAAAACGCCGCAAGCAGACACTGGTGACACGGCTAAAGCACAGTCAGATGGAACTCTTACGAGTTCGCAAACAGCGACTCCGGGCGATCGCAGTCGGTACGGCAATGGCAGTGCTGGCGGTTACGGCTGGGGGGTTAGGATGGCGGGCTGAGGTGCAACGCCGACGCGCCGCGACTCTAACGTTTAATGCCCAACTAGCGGCGATTAGTGCGTCGTCAGAAGCCCTATTTGCCTCCGGAAAAGAGTTTGATGCGCTGCTAGAAGCACTCCGAGGCGCAAGACAGCTTAAGCAGGTTGCTGTCGGGGTTAAGCCCGATACCCACCTGCAAGTGATTGCTGCCCTCTCTCAAGCCGTAGACTCCGTAACCGAGCGAAATCGGTTAGAAGGGCATAGTGATATTGTTTGGGATGTCAGCTTTTCCCCTGATGGAGAACTGATTGCCTCAGCCAGCCGCGATCGCACGGTAAAATTGTGGCGTCCTGATGGTACATTAGTCACGACTCTGCAAGGGCATCAAGATAGCATTACCAGTGTTTCCTTTAGTCCAGATAGTCAGCTAATTGCATCCAGTAGTTGGGATGGTACAGTTAAGCTGTGGCGTCGGGATGGCACCCTTGTCCGCATGTTGACAGGGCATGACGGTTATGTTTATAGCGTTAGCTTTAGTCCCGACGGTGAACACCTAGCCTCCACAGGTGCGGATGGTACGGTGCGCCTGTGGCGAGTGGATGGCGAGTTAATTCATACCCTTTCAGCCCATAAAAAAGCAGCGCAGTGGGTTAGCTTTAGTCCCAATGGTGAGATGCTAGCGTCAGCCGGAAGCGATCAAACCATTAAATTGTGGACAAAAGATGGTCAATTATGGAAAACTCTCACCGGACATCAGGGTAAGGTTAACAGTGTGGCATTTAGTCCCGATGGTCAATTCATTGCCTCAGCTAGCGATGATCGCACCGTGAAACTGTGGGATACTCAGGGTCAACTCATTAAAACCTTCTCCCAGCCAGAACGCTGGGTATTAAACGTAACTTTCAGCGCTGACAGTCAGTTAATTGCTGCCGCCAGTGCCGATAATACGGTAAGCCTGTGGAATCGTGATGGTAAATTACTGAAAACCTTTAAAGGACATAGCGATAGAGTAACCGCCGTCAGTTTTAGTCCCACAAAACAAGCAAAAGAAACCGCAGACACATTAGCAACTCCCGTCGTCCTCGCTTCTGCCAGTTATGATAAAACCATAAAAATTTGGGAACTGCGGCAACAGTCTCAGCTCATTTTACGCGGACATGATGATGATGTGCGAGATGTGACCTTTTCTCCCGATGGAGAACGAATAGCTACGGCGAGTAACGATAAAACCGTCAAAATTTGGGATCGTTTTGGTCAACTCTTGCACACCTTAACCGGACATACGGAACGAATTTATAGTGTTAGCTTTAGTCCTGACGGGGAACGCCTTGCCTCAGCCAGTCGAGATGGTACGATTCGGCTGTGGAATCGAGAGGGAGAGTTTATTAAGGTATTGAACAGTCATCAGGATTGGGTGTTAGATGTCAGTTTTAGTCCAGATTCGCAAACCCTTGTCTCCGCCAGTCGAGATAAAACGATTAAACTTTGGACACGAGATGGAGTTTTGATTAAAACCTTAAAAGGACATCAATCCCGCGTCAATGGGGTAACTTTTAGTCCCGATGGTCAGATATTGGCGTCTGCTAGTGATGACCAAACCGTTAAACTCTGGAATCGTCAGGGACAATTGGTGAAAACGTTGAAAGGTCATAGTAATTGGGTGTTAGATGTCAGCTTCTCCGCCGACTCCCAGTTATTAGCATCAGCTAGTTATGACAATACTGTAAAACTCTGGAATCGCCAGGGAGAATTGCAAACCACCCTGAAAGGGTCTACAGATAGTGTGGCACGGGTTGAGTTTAGTCCTAGAGGAAATATTCTGGCAACTACAAGTTGGGATAATCGGGTACAAATCTGGCGACTAGATGACACTTTAGTGAAAACTTGGGAAGCCGAGGAGGGGCGTGTCACCAGTGTGAATTGGAGTCAGGATGGTCAGGCATTAGCTGTCGGCACTGAAGATAATACCGCAATTGTTTGGAATTTAGATTTGGAGGAACTGTTAGCAAAAAGTTGTAATTGGCTGCAAGATTATCTGAATCATAATCCCGATGTTAAACAGAGTAACCGTGAGCTTTGCCAACCCATTGCCCGTGAAAAAGGAAACAGCTAATTTCGGTTTGCTCTGCTATGCGGTACATTGTCGATCCCCCTAAATCCCCCTTAAAAAGGGGGACTTTGATTTACTGTACTTTATTACAGCGCAAAGCGCTGTATTTCTGAATAGGGCGGGTTTTGTTGTTCATTTCTTAGTAACAAGCTAGCGCTAGTTCCTAAACCCGCCCCTACAATTGACCCGTTGCTTCACTTTTCTGAGCCTGCTGATTACGGTTTTTGGCATTTTGTCTGCGCCGTCATCAAATCATCGACAGTCGTAAGTAGTCGGACAAAAGAAAACAGTACTGTATTATATTAAGTTTTGTAGATTAACCTCAAACCCTTACTGTTCCCTGTGAAACACCGAGCGTGTTACCGAGCGTGTTGCCGAGCGAAGTCGAGGCAAGTCGAGGCAAGTCGAGGTAAGTCGAGGTCCCTAATCTCAACCGTTAACTTTAATTGTGTCCACCTACTTATGACTCGGATATCGCTGATGGTGAATTCCGGGTACATCGCCGCTTGAAGTTAAGTCTTTTAGGTTGAATATCGTTGACTTACATAGTCAGGAAATCAATTTCCGCGTCAAAGCTAAAGTAAGAATCGAGCGGTGAAGCTCCCGTTATAACGTGGGAACGTTTAACGGGAGAGAACATCACAAAGGTCGTCAATTCAAAAGCCACAGCTTGGAACGCAATGACTAACGACGGTAATCTGTCCCCGGACGAACTCCCACAGTAGGGTCATTAGCCGCGTAATCCGTAGTAGTTACAGTAGGTTCTTTGCGCTTTTTACCAGCCAAACCTGCTAATCCCAACAAACCGAGTAGACCTAACCAACCCCAATCAAAGTCATTTTCAGTTTCTATTTCTTCAACTCCTTCGTAGGTTTCAGGTTGAGCATACTGAGCTTGTGCGACAGAAGTGAAAGGGGCAACGAATAAAGTAGCTGCAATTACACCAGCTCCAGCCCATTTGGAAAATTTAGAAAGGTTCATTATTTTATGTCTCTTTTTTAAGGCACTGCTATTACTTAACTACTTTATTATTTGCTTATTTAATTTCAATCAATCCTTAGTATGAAGCTTGAAAAAATCTCTATGAGACTGAAGAGAGATAAAATTAGACGAGGTAATCTCCCTAAAAGTGGATAGTAAAAGATATCCATGTCTGTACTAGAAGGAACCCAGAAAGCTAAAATCATGAGAAAATGACCCTTGAAGCCTTAGAAATCATGGATTTTAGTCCTGCTTTACCAACTTTTGTCATTACCCTCCGGGAAGGTGTGGAAGCCGCCCTGGTGGTAGGAATTGTACTGGCTTGCCTCCAAAAAGCCAAAGCCGAACAGCTCAACCCATGGGTATATAGCGGTGTGGTGGCGGGAATTATCGCCAGTGCTTTGGTGGGTATCTTGTTCACTTGGGGCATTCAGGCTTTGAGTACCACCTATCCAGAGTACGCCCCCATAATTGAACCCCTTCTAGAGGCAGTGTTTGGTGTTATTGCGATCGCACTGCTCAGTTGGATGCTAATTTGGATGACCCAGCAGGCAAAATCGCTCAAAGCTGAAATTGAAGGGACTATCACATCTGCGATCGCAGAAGGCGCAGATGGGGGTTGGGGTGTTTTTAGCTTAATTTTCATTGCCGTCTTGCGAGAGGGTTTTGAAACCGTTGTATTTATCGTTGCTAAGTTTCAACAGGGACTGGTGCCAGCTTTAGGAGCAGTGGGTGGCATAGTTGGAGCTGTGGTCATTGGTTTTCTCCTATTCAAGTGGGGCATCAAGATTAACATCCGCCAGTTTTTCCAGGTTATGGGCGTTTTGTTACTCCTGATTGTTGCAGGTTTAGTTGTGGGGGCTTTAGCCCATTTTGACCAAGCTGCTGCTGCCTTGGCACAGATAAACCCTCAGTCACAAGCCTTGTGCTTCTACTATGACCACTTTGCCGAAGACCATTCCTGTCTTCTCGGATCAAGGGTTTGGAATACCAGTGGTATCTTACCTGACAATAAGTTTCCGGGTTTGGTGCTTAAGGCTTTATTTGGCTATCGAGCCAAAATCTACTTAGTGCAAGCGGTGAGCTACCTGGTATTTTTATTTGCGATCGGCAGTATGTATTTCCGCAGCTTGAGTGTACCAACAGGGGAACGGGCTAAAGGCGATCGCGTCGCTCAATAAACGGCGCTGGCTTGCTCAACTTGGTTGACACTCCCCTAGCGAAAGTCGCGCTTCTTTGCCTTCCTCTTACCAGTATTGGTTTTCGCCTTCAGTTGACATAGGCGCACGTCAGTTTAGGGCGCACGTCTGTGCGCCCCTACGTTAACGCCTGACCAACTTCTTCGTCACCTTACGCAACCGCACCGACTCGGGCGTGACTTCCACCAATTCTTCCGGTCCGATATATTCCAACGCCCGTTCCAAACTCATCTCGGCTGGCGCTTGTAACTGCACCAATTCATCCCCGGTGGCGGAACGATGGTTGGTTAACTGCTTAGTCTTACAAACATTCAAATCCAAATCTTGAGGACGGTTGTGTTCGCCAACAATCATCCCCTTATACACCCGCGTCCCCGGTGTAATAAAGAATACACCTCGGTCTTCGCCATTTTTCAAGGAATAGAAAGTCGCTACCCCTTCCTCAAAGGCAATAATCACTCCATTGCGGCGGGTTTCCACATCACCAGAAATCGGACGATAATCCAAGAAACTGTGATTCATAATCCCATCCCCACGAGTCAGGCGCATAAACTCACCCCGGAAGCCAATTAAACCCCGTGCGGGAACCACAAATTCCAATTGGGTGCGACCATTACCACTGACTAGCATATTCTGCATTTCGCCCTTGCGCTGACCCAAGCGTTCAATACAGCCACCCACAGCGTCTTCGGGAATATCTAGCGCCAACACTTCGTAAGGTTCGCAGGGTTGACCCTTCACTTCCCGATAAATCACTTGCGGCTGAGACACCTGAAACTCGTACCCCTCCCGGCGCATGGTTTCAATCAGGATACCCAGGTGTAATTCCCCCCGCCCAGAGACTAAGAATTTATCCGGAGAATCGGTTTCATCGACACGTAGGGCCACATTCGTCTCTAATTCTCGCATCAAGCGATCGCGTAATTGCCGCGAAGTCACGTAATCCCCTTCCTGACCCGCAAACGGCGAATCGTTCACCGAGAACGTCATCTGCAATGTCGGTTCATCCACCTTAATTAACGGTAAGGCTTGGGGCTCATTCGGACAGGTAATCGTCTCGCCGATATTAGCATTCGCAAACCCCGCCACCGCGACAATATTTCCGGCGAAGGCTTCCTCTAAATCAACCCGCTGGAGTCCTTCAAACCCCATAAGTTTGCTAATTTTAGTCTTGACAATTTCCCCGCTTTCTGTAACTAAAGCCGCTTGCTGACCCGCTTTAATTACGCCATTATGGATTTTGCCAATCACAATTCGACCCAGATAATCCGAATAATCCAGCGTCGTGACTTGCAATTGCAGAGGCTTGCTCACATCACCCACAGGCGGCGGAACATGGCGCAGGATAGATTCAAACAAGGGTTGCACATCCACGCCTTCGTCCTTTAAATCGGCTTTAGCGTACCCTTGTAACCCAGAGGCAAACAGATAAGGAAACTCACACTGATCATCATCCGCCCCCAATTCAATAAACAAATCCAGGACTTTATCCACAGCACCGTAGGGATCAGCTTGAGGACGGTCAATTTTATTCACCACCACAATCGGGCGCAGTCCTTTTTCCAAGGCTTTTTTGAGGACGAACCGGGTTTGTGGCATCGGTCCTTCATTAGCATCCACAATTAGGATACAACCATCCACCATCCCCAATACCCGTTCCACTTCCCCACCAAAATCGGCGTGACCGGGAGTATCGACGATATTAATTAAGATATCTTTATAGTGAACCGCTGTATTTTTAGACAGAATCGTAATTCCCCGCTCTCGCTCCAAATCATTGGAGTCCATAACGCAATCAGGAACCTCTTCCCCTTCACGGAAGATACCGGATTGTTTAAGCAGGGCGTCAACCAAGGTGGTTTTGCCGTGATCGACGTGGGCAATAATGGCAACGTTGCGAATCGGAAGAGTCATAAAGGCGTTAGGGAGTGAGATGAGAGAGGTCGATCTTACTATAGATTTCTTAATAATTGTAGCTTACTCAAAGGGGGAGCGGGGGAAGCTGGGGGAGCTGGGGGAGCTGGGGGAGCTGGGGGAGCTGGGGAAGCAATGATACATTTTCCCTGATAGCGGTGCAAGCCAATCGCCTTGGGTTTAAACCCAAGGCTGAAAGCTCAAGTCAGCTAAAGCTGACTGGATAAGAGTTTTATTCAGAAGTTGAATGATTCTCTCTCCTTTATATAAATGCTTCGCAGCCACTCTAGGGTTGTACCAGATAGTCCAAATTGAATCCGGTTCACCAACTCCCCCCATTGATACAGTTCTGATAGAGACAGGGATTGCTCGAACTTCTGCTGGTAAAATTTAGCCCAAAAGTCCGGCGCTTTGTATCGATGCTTGCGCCAACGCCTACGCCAACAGAGGGTATCTTTCAGCGTGGGCGAGTCTACACCTAAAATTGGTGGGATATCGGCGTAACTGACAAATGTGCTGACTCCCTTGCCAACAACATGAATCACATATCGCCAGCAGTCAATGCGATAAATCTCGTCAGGATGGAGATTGAGCAGAAGCGCAATGGCTTCTGGGGTGACAAATCGTTGTAACGGATGAGTGGCTCTTGATTTTAGCGGAAGTGTTGATAACATAGGAGATGCGCCCCAAATCATGGGGTTGTAGATTTATGATATGGCGATCGCAATCTGGCTACATACCTAATGGTGCGATCGCTTTTAATTTGCTTAATGTAGACGAAATTTAAACTTTATGTCAAGAGGCGAACGAGTTCGGTTGCGGATTAGGGAACTAGCTGCCAGGGAGAACTGGACGTTGCTGGATGTGGCTGAACGGTCTGGAGTACCCTATAGTACCATCAAAACCTACGCGCGATCGCCGGGAATGACGATGGTGGATATTGGGGCGCTGCTGAAGTTAGCACGGACATTTGATGTACTGATAGAGGATTTGTTTGAGATTGTGAAGGAGTAAGTCATTTGTCATTCGTCATTTGTCATTTGTCATACTCGCTTCCGAAAAGAAGCAAGTTACCTTTATGTAAGGATTTGAGGAATATTTTATTGATGAGCTTCACACCCGGAAACCGTAGGGGCGCACGTCTGTCATT